>CAMHUJ010000467.1 GCA_946188175.1 uncultured Ruminococcus sp. | reverse complement strand
AATGTGCCATGCGGCACCCTCACGCTGCGGATGCTCCGCAGACATTCATTTGAAGGAGGGACGAATCATGCGTCATATCCAGACGATTGAGACTCGCAGCCTCTGCGAGAGCGCAAAGAACGGCGGCTGCGGCGAATGCCAGACTTCCTGTCAGTCTGCATGCAAGACCAGCTGCGGTATTGCAAACCAGCAGTGCGAAAGCAAGCAGCAGAAGAAGCAGTAATTGCAGATACGATATACGCCGTCCGGCTTCGGGCGGCGTTTTTCGTTTTTCTGGGATTTTTTTACGGAGCATGTGACCGAACCGGTGCAAATCGGGACTACATATACAGAGGGAGGTGAAGCGATGCATCAGGACAGTCAGATTATCGAAATGCTGCTTGCACGCGATGAACAGGCATTGCAGCTGATTCGGGCGAAATACGGCACACTCTGCACACAGATCGCATACCGCATGACCGGCAGCCGTGAGGACGCGGAGGAATGTGTCAGCGACCTGCTGCTTGAGGTCTGGAATTCAGTTCCGCCGAATCAGCCGAAAAATCTCAGAGCCTATGTCACGGCGATTGCAGGCAGAATTGCAATCAAAAAATATGAGCACGCACACCGCTTGAAACGCGGCGGCACCCGATTTGCAGAAGCACTCGATGAACTCGCAGAAATACTCCCAGCAGATACGCATGTCGAGCAGGAAATCGAACAGCGCGAGCTCACTGCCGCCCTGACCGCATGGCTTCGTACCCTTCCGGCCGGGCAGCGGCGCATCTTCATGCGGCGGTATTATCTGTCCGAATCCGTGCAGGAAATCGCCGAAAGCAGTCAGATGCGCGTCAGTGCGGTAAAAATGACACTGCTGCGTGCCCGCAACAAACTGAAAGAATATCTGCAAAAGGAGGGATTGCTGTGAAGGCACTCGATCTCATGAAGGCACTGCGCGATGTACCCGACGATCTGATCGACGAATGCTTCGATGAACCGGATCCGCGGACCAACGCGCAGTCGCAGCCGGTCGATCTCTTTGCAAAATATGCATCGAAGGTCGCTGCAAAGCCCGTTCAGGCGCCGCAAATAACTGCGGAATCTCCGCATCTGCTGAAATATGTCGCAGTTGCAGCAAGTCTGCTGTTTGCGGTCGGATTCGGCGCGCTGATCCTGCGCAGCAGCATGTGGAATCAGCCGGTACAGCATCAGCCGGAGGAAATGGCGGTGCTCACGGTTCCGGATACAACATCCGAAATCACTTCAACGCCCCCGCCCCAGACCGTAACAGAGCCGGTACAGAACGATGCGCCTGACACAGAACCTGTCTACACCGAGCTTGAATTGCATGCCAATGAACTGCCGGTTCTGAGCGAAGATGAAATCAACGAACCGGTCAAAGAAGGAAAACTGCGCTATGCCCAAAACGGCTTCCGTCCTGCGCTGATCGACACGGAGAAATATATCGGCGAATATTTCTCGGAAGATTCCGAAGGCGATTTGAATTCTCTGGAGGCAAAAAGCTATCTCTATCACATGATGCTCAACAGCATGGATTATTACCAAACAGCAGAGGGCGAAATGATGATCGGTCTGCCGGACAGCGGTTCGACTTCAGTTCATATCGAATTTCAGCTTGATAATATCAATCTGTGTTCCTATGAAAAACGCGAGTATCTGAACGCTGCGATGCATGACAAAGAGATGTACTTTGCAGAGCTGACGGAATATGAACTGGATACCGAAAACAACTCTTATTTTCTGCATCATTATCAGATGCAGACTGATATCCTCCTCCCTGATAATGAACGGGTGATACAGCAGTCTGACGGTGCAACGCTTGCGTATAACAGACCCTCCAATGCATTCGGCGGTGCGAGATTTGCTTCCAGCCTGACACCGCAGTATGAGGCCGGTGCGATGCTTGGCGATTTTGAACGCTGGCAGGTCACCGGAACGGTCACCATGCTGGACAGAACCTGTGCAGTCATTGAAACTGCATATCAGGATGAAAGCTATCGCTTATATACCGATGTGCAGACCGGCATTCTGCTCAAAATGGAACCGCTCACAAATCCAAAAGAGTTTTACAAATTACTTGAGGTCACCGCGCTCAGAATTGACGAAGAGATTGCCGTCAAACGATTTGAACCGGAAGGGAAAAAATGCCTGAATCCGGATGATGCCGACTGGGTTCCCACAGACCCAAGCTATTCCAGATATCCGGTCAACGAATATGGACTGACATACGGAGAAGCCTGCGATGCAGTACGCATAGAGGACTATCCGGATTTAATCGCCTGTATCGGTGACAACGGCAAAAAGGGCTATATCTACTCAGCAGAACTGTTTGAAGGCACGCAGATTTCGCGCGAGGAAGCCGAAAAAATCGCAGAAGAACAGCACAACGGCACCTATATTCCGCGGATTCTCACTGTCTATAAATCTGACGGCAAAACGCCCATTGATACCTTCACTGAGAAGCCATAAAAATACAGCGCACGATCAAAACGGTCGTGCGCTGTTGTTTTTATCAGTCGGGAATGATCTCGACCTTTTTCATGATCTGCGGCTGGAGCGGATGATCCATGGGGTTCGTCATGACCGATGCGATCTCATCGACCACATCCAGACCCTCGACGATCTCGCCGAATGCTGCATAATTGCCGTCCAGATACGGCGCATCTGCGTGCATAATGAAGAACTGTGATCCTGCGCTGTCCGGATGTCCCGCACGCGCCATAGAGAGCACGCCGCGCGTATGCTTCAGATCGTTCTGGAAGCCGTTGGCGCTGAAC
>CAMHUJ010000466.1 GCA_946188175.1 uncultured Ruminococcus sp. | reverse complement strand
CTCACGGAGCTGCGCTTTTCTGCAAAGCTCGAGGCAATCGCTGACAGCGTTTGCGCCGGCTGCTCGTCGCTCCGGACGGTCGTTATTCCGGAGGGACCGAAATATATCCTGCAAAATTCGTTCCGCGGATGCAGCAGCTTGCAGGAGGCCTATATTCCGGACAGTGTCATTGAGGTTGCAGGCAATGCCTTTGCCGATACACCGCTGTTCCGCATGACCGCAGGTCACTATATCGTCGGCAGATTTCTGATCCGTGCCGACGGCTACAGTCCGATTCCAGTCGGCGTGCACCGCATCGGACCGCGTGCCTTTGAGCGCGGCGGACTGCGTGCTGCGATCATTCCGGACGGTGTCATCAGTATCGGAGACAATGCCTTTGCAAACTGCGGCATCCTGACGGATGTCGTGATTCCGAAAAGCGTGACGGAAATCGGTGTGGATGCATTTGCGTGTACACCGTGGGTCGCGCGCCGCACCGAGCCCTATACGATTGCCGGTGCGAATATTCTGCTGCATGCAAATATTCAGCAGCCGGTCGTCAATGTGCCGGTCGGCGTGCGCTGCATCGGCCCGACTGCGTTTTCGCAGCTGCCGATCCGCAGGGTGACGCTTCCGGACAGCGTGGTGCATTTGCAGCACGGCGCATTTTCCTACTGCGAACAGCTCGAATCCGTTGAGGTTCCGGCGTCGGTCCGCCGCATAGACGGTTATATTTTCCACGGCTGCACCGCGCTGAAAGAGGTCGTTCTGCATGAGGGCGTTCCGAAGATCGGTCATGCGATGTTCAGCAGCTGTACGAGCCTGAAAACGCTCAAGCTGCCGACGACGATCACCGAGATCGAGAATGAAGCATTTTATCACGCCGGTATCGAGCGCTTGATTCTGCCCGACAGCGTCACGCGCATCGGTCATTCCGCATTCAGCCACTGCGAGCATCTGACGGATATCGCAATTCCGGCATCTGTGACGGAAATCAGCGAGAATGCATTTACCGAATGCCCGAAATTCCGTCTGCACGCAGAAGAGGGCAGCTACGCCGAGCGGTTCGCCAAGTCGCATCATATGCTGATGACGCTGGTGCCGCTGGATATGGATGCACTGCTTATGGAGCAGCTCCGGATCGAGGAGGCTGCGGTTCAGGCGGCAAAGGCGGCGCAGGCTGTCGCGGCGGCACAGAGTGCAGCCGAGCAGTCCGCCGAGGAGGAAGCAACTGCGTTCCTGTATCGGCAGGAGAGCGCGCAGACTGTCGTGCAGCAGTTTGCCGCAGCGCCGAAGCCCGATGCCAGACCGAAGGTCGTGTATCAGCCCGTCGAGCAGCCCAAAGCTGCTGAGAATGGGAAGCCCGTTAAGCAGGCACAGCCTGCCGCGGATGTGAAACCTGTCGAGCCGGTCAAGCCGGTTGAGCAGGCACAGTCTGCCGCGGATACGAAACCTGTCGAGCCGGTCAAGCCCGTTAAGCAGGCACAGCCTGCCGCGGATACGAAACCTGTCGAGCCGGTCAAGCCGGTTGAACAGGCACAGCCTGCCGCGGACGAGAAACCTGTTGAGGCGGCGGAACAAATCCAGAAACCGAAGCCGGTTGAGACCGTGCGCGAACTGGAACAGCGTTTTGCCGCGAGCATGAAGATTGTCGCGGATACGCCTGCGAAGCCTGCCAAGGCAGCAGCGCAGAAGCCAAAGCCAAAGCCGCAGCCGCAGCCCGCCGCTGAATCTGCGGAGCCGGAGCAGCCGGAACCCCCGAAGAAGCCCGTCACGTTTGACGAGGAGGAGGAACTGAATTACGCGCAGCGCGTGAAGCGTGAGCTTGAGGAGGCACGGAAGAAATCCGTTCTCGGCGACCCGCGTGTCAAGCTGCCGCCGATTCCGGAGGAGCCGGAGCCTGCGCCGGAGAAGCCGAAGAAAAAGCACAAGAAGCGTGAGCTGACACCGGAGGAACTCGAGCAGAAGCTCCGCGCAAAGGAGACGCCCGAGGAAACCAAGGCGCGTCACCGCGCAAGCCTGCTGGATGATCTGCCAGATCTGCCGGAGGAGCGTGAGCCGAAACGACGCGCGAAGGAAACGCCCGAGCAGGCGAAGGCACGCCGCCGTGCGGCGCTTCTGGATGATCTGCCGGATGTGGACGATATGCCCGGACGCAAATCCGCAGTGCTGCCGGATATGGATGAGGAGCCGGATATTCCGAAGCTCGATGCCGGTATGGGCGGCACAATCGCGGTTGCCGATACGGGCGAGGATCCGTTCAAGGACGCTGATATTCAGTGGAACAAGGAACAGACGACCTTTACCATTCGCTTATAAAGCCAAGCATCCGCATGGGATTCGCCCCGTGCGGATGCTTTTTTGCGCTGATAAATATGATACTGACAAGAAAAAGGACACAGCCGAAGCTGTGTCCTTTTGTGAAGCGAACAGTTTATTGCGATTAATAAGCAATCGATCTGTCGAGGCCTCTGTAATCAGTTGCATACGGATCCTCAGCGTTCGGATCAGCGTGGAGCTTATCCATAACGGTGATTTCCTTACCGATGACGTCCTCATGGCTCCAAGACACATTGCTTCTCTCGGTGACAACGACCTCGAGGTAGTACCAGAGAATCATCTGTGCATCTTCAACGGTGATGTTACCGTCGTTGTAGACGACATCGCCGGTCTGCTTGCTCTTATCGCAGGTAACGTCCATTGCATAGTGCGAGTACGGGAAGAATGCTTCCTTCTTGTCGCCCTTGTTCTTCAGGTAGGTGCCGTTCTCATCATTGAGGAGCTTCTTAGCGGACTGCTGTG
>CAMHUJ010000465.1 GCA_946188175.1 uncultured Ruminococcus sp. | reverse complement strand
TTATAAAATAAATCATCTGTTTGGGAAGAAGTTGTTTTTGCTATTTTTCGCCTCAAATTGCTGGCTTTTGGGGGAGGGGGCTCGTGACTAATAACGTGAGTAACTTTTGGTGGGTATTTAAGAACCGTTCGATTTATGGGCTTTTTCATTTGCGTCTCTCCCTGTCATATAAACATCTATAACTATTATATCATATAATTCAATGTTTGACAAGACTTGAAATTACAAACTATTGGTTGCGATACGCCGATATATGCAGCAAAATGCAGAAATTGCGACAGATATTGACTTTGTCTGCATGAATATGATATACTGTTTATACAGACATTTTACTATATCTGCTTGTACGGCTGGTGCTGTACATTTGAAAGGGGTGCTTCTCTTCATGAAAAAACGTGCCACATCATGTATGTTTGCTGCTTTGCTGTGTATTCTGAATATGCGTCCTTCTTTGGAAGCTGGTGCTTTGGTACTGAAATCGCAGGATGATTTGCTTGTCCCGCCGGATTCGCAGGCAGTCTTTGCAGTTGAACGGAGCGACGGTGATATTCACAGGTTGTGACAAATGAAACCGGAGGTGCATCGAATGGTTATGTCGCAACGGGAACACAGCCGATAACCGATGATTCAGATCCGAATGTTGTGCTCCCGGGCGGAATTACCGAAAAAAGTTATGGTGAATGCGGTGCAGAGGGGAATAATCTGACATGGAGCTTAGACAGTAAAGGTGTGCTGACAATATCCGGAACCGGAAGAATGGCTGACTGGTATCACGGAGCGTTGAGCTACTCTGTCTTTTTTGACGGTACTGCGCCGACATTTGACGTTGAATTCACGGACGCAGAGCCGCCTTGGTATCAGAGAAGAAATCAGATTTGCAGTGTTGTGATTGAAGAAGGTGTTATATCAATTGGCGCATGTGCTTTTTTTGACTGTAGTAAGTTGGAGCATGTGCAGCTTCCGGATTCACTGGTTGTAATCGACCGTGAAGCGTGGTTTGGCTGTGTTTCACTGACAGAATGCCAGATCCCTGATCAGGTGAGATTTATCGATGAAGAAATCTTTGGATGTTGTATGAAACTGAAAGATGTACGTCTTCCTCATAA
This sequence comes from uncultured Ruminococcus sp., assembly GCA_946188175.1. Classification (GTDB taxonomy): domain Bacteria; phylum Bacillota; class Clostridia; order Oscillospirales; family Ruminococcaceae; genus Firm-04. Next base: position 1,678 of record CAMHUJ010000465.1, on the reverse strand, counting down.
TTTGGATTATCTTCCGGAAGCAATGTTTCATAATTGCTTCGGTCTGACAGAGTATCAGGTGCCTGAGGGTGTGAAATATATAAAAGAGAGAGCTTTTGATAATTGCAGAAACTTGAAAAGTATAACAATTCCGAAAAGTGTGGAAGTGATACTTCCGAAGGCGTTCGGAGAATGTACGAATCTAGAGACAGTCAGTGTTTCTCCTGATAATAAGAATTACTACGCTGATGAAGGAGGACTGTATAACAAGCAGAAAACTGAATTGGTGCGTTATGCGCAGAAATCCGGCAGAACCTTTTCAGTTCCGGAATCTGTTGAACGCATCGGAAATGATGCCTTTTCCGGATGCAGCACTCTGCTGCGTATTACGCTGCCTGAAAAGCTGAAAGCAATCGGTAGCGGTGCGTTTGCGTATTGTGACAATTTATCAGAAATGAACATTCCTGAAACGGTAGAATGTATCGGTGCTTCTGCGTTTAAGTTGTGCCGTAATATGAAAAGCCTTCAACTTCCGGATCGCATGACTGGTATCAGCGACTATATGTTATATGGATGCCCAGGATTAACAGAGATTGTGATTCCGCCTAATGTGACAAAGATAGGTGATTTTGCTTTCTTTGGCTGTAACGGCTTGAATACAATCAATATTTCGGATAACGTTTCCAGTATCGGTTACGGTGCTTTTGACAAATGTGCAGATGAGCTGACGCTCTTCGGAAGTACCGGTTCCTGCGCAGAAGCATATGCAGTAGAGAACGGGCTTGCTTTCAGCTCGCTTGGTTCTGTCATGGAACATATCAAAACGCCGGATCGGACCGCGCCGAATACAGATAAATACTATCGCTATGATTCATTGGAATCCGCGTTCGGTGATCTGAATCTGGACGGAAACTATTCAGATCTTACAGATATGCAGCTGTTGGGAAATTACGCGGCAGGATATACTGATACCTCCGATGCCCTGATAAATGCTTTGGCTGATATAAATGCAGACGGCAGGTTTTCCATTACAGATCGTGCATGTTTTGATTCCATGTATTCAATTGATCCTTTGCTCTACATGTCAGACTGGATGAAAGTATATTCCAGACTAGATACTGATAAGCTATTGAATCATGAACTGACTATTTTGGCAGAAGGAGCCTGTGGTCCGAAAAGTGACAGTAATCTGGTATGGAAATTATACAGTGACGGTACGCTAATGTTTTTCGGACACGGAATAATGTCTGATTATGCAGGTGCATGCTGGCACGGATATACATCTGAGATCAAACAGATTATTTTGCCAGATGGTATTACACATATCGGTGATAGTGCTTTTTCTGATTGCGTTAATCTGAAATATCTTGAAATACCGGATACTGTGACGAGTATCGGCAAGAAGGCATTTTTCGGATGTGATAAGAGTTTTGTGTTGCGTGGAACTGTAGGGTCTGTTGCGGACAATTATGCTAAAAATAACATGATCAAGTTCGAATCGATCGATGAGGTTTCTCCATATGTCACGACGACGACAGCAACGACTACAACTTTAACGTCTACCACGACGTCAACGAATACTACAACGTCAATGACGACAACGACTTCCACAAAAGTAACAACGTTAACTACATTTGTGACTGCCACACCGACTGTTGTGACGACAACTGTACCGACGGTGACGGCTTCGCAGCTTCCA
>CAMHUJ010000464.1 GCA_946188175.1 uncultured Ruminococcus sp. | reverse complement strand
TTCACGCTTGAGCTGCCGTCGGAATGCGTCGGGCGGGCAATGACCGATATCCAGCAGCGCGCGGGACAGTTTGAGCCGCCGGAAATTCTCGGCGAGACCGCTGTCCTCACAGGAAGTGCACCGGTTGCAGCGCTCAATGATTACGCTGCCGAGGTACTGAGCTATACCAAGGGCAGAGGCACGCTTTCCCTGACGGTTTCCGGATACCGCCCCTGCCATAATCCGGAGGAGGTCATCGCGCAGATCGGCTACGACGCAGACAGTGATGTTGAAAACAGCGCAGATTCTGTCTTCTGCGCACACGGTGCAGGCTTTCTCGTCAACTGGCAGGAGGTGCCGCAGCATATGCATCTGCCGTCGGTGCTGTCTGAGCGTCCGGATTATGCCGAGGAGGAACGCATCGCGGAATATACGCCGCATGTCAGCAATCTGCCCGATGCGAGCGATGAGGAGCTCATGGCGATTTATGAGCGCACCTACGGCAAGATCAACCGTGATGCACCGAAAACCATGCGCCGCAACAAAACCGCCGAGCTCACAGAGGGCAATATCAAAGTCGCTGCGCCGCCCGAAAAGGAATATCTGCTCGTGGACGGCTATAATATCATATTTGCATGGGATTCGCTGAAAGCACTCGCAAAGGACAGTCTCGAGCATGCGCGTGACCGCCTGCTGCATCTGCTGCAAAATTATCAGGGCTACCGCAAATGCGAGGTGATCCTCGTATTTGACGCATATAAAATCAAGGGGCACGGCACCGAAATCGAACAGCACGGCGGTGTCAGCGTGGTCTATACAAAGGAAGCGGAGACTGCCGATTCCTATATTGAACGCGTCTCCAAACAGCTTCTGAAAGAGAACCGTGTGCGCGTTGCAACCTCGGATGCGCTCGAACAGCTCATCATTCTCGGCAACGGCGCTATGCGGATCTCCGCAAGAGAATTTGAAGCGGAAATACGTGCCGCGGAGCAGGAAATCCGCGCACTGATCGGAGGGTAAGCACATGGCTGAATTACCGGAAGGCATGGAATTGCAGCGCGTATACTATCACACCGAAACGACACAGTGCATGACCTATTTCCGGATCACGGGCAATTTCGATCCGGACGATATCACAAAATATCTGCGCCTTGCGCCGGAAACCGTGCAGCGCATCGGCGATGTCCGCAGCAACGGCGTCCCCTATGACTACGCAAGCTGGCGCTTCGGTACGGTCAAGAGCCACCGCCTCGATACCGCAAACCAGATGATGCAGACGATTGATCCGCTGCTGACAAAAGCCGATCTGCTGCGAAAAATCAAGCTGACCTATGATGCCAAGCTGATGCTGATTGTCGTGCCGCTCGTGCGCTACGATGAACCGACGCCAATGCTTGCGCCCTCCCCTGCCGTCATGCGATTCTGCATGGAGACCGGCACCGAGATCGACATTGATCTCTATGTTGCCTGTCCGGACGAAATGACCGGCACGGAACAGACAGAACAGTAAACCGTTCCTGAGAAAACCATTCTTCACAGCGTATCATCCGCTTTGTTCCGTATGCTTTTGAAAGGAGCCTTCACATGGAATTTTTAGCATTGCTGCCATCATGGGTCAAGCTCCTAATTATCTTATCCATACCGTTTTCCGCTCTCGCAGCGCTTTTTGAATTCATGGAGTACTGGAAGGACAGAATGCGTACAAAAGCATTTTACGCACGCTGTATTGCAGTAAATGCTGTGGTAACAGAGCCGTATGTTTCTGATCTGACCGCTGAAAAGCTCCGGCAGGAAATTGCAAAATTTGTTGCTGAACAAGCACTTTCGTCACTTACAGAAACCAATATCAACATGGGCGCACCGACTAATACCGTCAACACGCGCGTGACTTTTGAAACAGAAGACGGAACGCAAATCGAAACCCTTATTACACGACACGCCGGAACGCGCATCTGTAAGAGAGGAAGCAAAATCAGGGTCTACTATGATCCAAAGCTGCCGCAGCACGCATTTCCGGCAAATGAACACCGGATGCGCCGGCTCAAACCACTGCACAACAGCATATTATTTTTCCTGTATATGTGCCTGATGATAGTGTGCCTGTTTTTCATTTGAAGAAAGGGAATACGAAAAAACATGTTAGATATCGCATTACTCGGCACGGGCGGAACCATGCCGATGAAAAACCGCTGGCTGACAAGCTGTCTCATCCGCAATGAAGGACACGGCGTCCTGATCGACTGCGGCGAGGGCACACAGATCGCGCTGAAATGCGCCGGACGCTCCGTGCAGAAGGTCGATATGCTGCTGTTTACGCATTATCATGCGGATCATATCAGCGGACTGCCCGGGCTGCTGCTCTCCATGGGTTTGGAGGGACGCACAGAGCCGCTGATGCTCTGCGGACCGCGCGGCTTGCAGCGGACAGTCGAGGGACTGCGCGTCATTGCGCCGGAGCTCCCCTTTGCGCTGGAATATACCGAGCTGACAGAGCCCGTCCAGAAGATGCAGTTTGCCGGACTCGAAATCACCGCCTTTGCCGTGTCACATACACTGCCCTGCTACGGCTTCCGTCTGCATCTGCCGCGCGCCGGCAAATTCGATCCGGAACGCGCAAAGGCGGCAGGCATTCCGATGCGCGCATGGGGACTGCTCCAGAAGCAGGAAACCGTCGAGCTTGACGGCGTGACCTATTCGCAGTCGCAGGTGCTCGGCGCACCGCGGCGCGGTCTGACCGTCACCTACTGCACTGATACGCGACCCGTCCCGAATATCCTGAAATACGCAGATGATGCCGATCTGCTGATACTC
>CAMHUJ010000463.1 GCA_946188175.1 uncultured Ruminococcus sp. | reverse complement strand
ATCCGCATCCGGATATACGTTTTTGTACGCATGATATAAAGTTCCATCTGTATATCATCAGTACTACAGCGTATATTTCTACGCGAAAGTGCTGATTATTTTGCAAAAAACGCTTGACTTGCGATATGCCGCGTGATATAATTATAGTATCAGATATTTGCAATCCACACGATCATATCAGACAGGAGTGTATGTGCTATTATGAAACAATACTTTGATCTTACAGGGCAGGTCGCGCTGATTACCGGCTGTTCAACCGGTCTGGGCGTGCAAATGGCAAAGGCGCTTGCCAATCAGGGCGCAAAAATCGCTGCAATCGCAAGACGCCAGAACAAGCTCGATGAGGTGACAGCGGAGATTCGTGCGGAATTCGGCGTGGAGGCAGTCGGAATCTCCTGCGATATCACAGATACCGCAAGTGTCGAAAAAACAGTCGCCGCAATCATGGCGCAGTTCGGCAGGATCGACATTCTGATCAACAATGCCGGAACCGGTGGCGTTGCTCCTGCGGAGGACATCACGGACGAACAGTTTGAAAATGAACTGAATATTGATCTGTTCGGCGCATTCAAAGTCGCGCGTGAGGTTGCAAAGCAGGCAATGCTCCCTGCCAAATACGGCAGAATCATCAATATTTCCTCGATGTACGGCATGGTCGGAAACAAGATCGCGCCCTGCGCACCGTATCATGCAGCCAAGGGCGGCGTAATCAATCTGACGCGCGCACTCGCTGCGGAATGGGGCGAAAAGGGCATTACGGTCAATGCGATCTGCCCGGGCTATTTCTATACGCCTCTGACGACCGAGACACTGAATACGGAGTTCTTCCAGAATTATGCAAAGCAGATGATTCCGCTCGCCAGATACGGCAATGAGGGCGAGCTCGACACCGCAGCGCTGTTCTTCTCATCGCCGCTCAGCGCATATGTAAACGGCGTCATTCTGCCGGTTGACGGCGGATATACTGCGATGTGAAAAGGAACCGTTACGGTTTTCATTGTGCATTTGCTGCTCGTTATCACAATCCCCGAAGGATGCGTTCCGCGATTCTGACGGCAGCGCAGTGATCTCACAGCAGAAATTCCCCGCTTCGGACCATAAACCGAAGCGGGGAATTTTTATTTTGCAGTACTTGCGCTGTGCTGCATCAGATTCAAAAAGATATATGCAATGCGGACTGAAATTGAGCGGTATAATTCCCGTTTCAAGAATACCGGTCAGGAAAGACTATGGGTTCACAGCATAGACGCTGCGCGAAACCTTAACAGCATTGCACATATCGCCTTGCTCTCCGTTGCAATTGCTGCAACGGTTACGAAATCTGAATGCTCTTATCGCTGCCTGAAATCCGTAAAGCGTACCGCCTGACCCAATCACTTTCATATTGCTTGCGGCTTTGGGCTTTTTTGCCTGAGGTCAGCTTTGTTATACCTTTTTTAGCCTGCGCTCACTCTTTTCACATGGCATCTCTCCTTCATATGATTTTGATGCTGCTCTCAGGTAGCGTTTTGCTCTTCTCTATCTTTTAGAAATGCATCCGCACAAAAATTGCGGACCCCGCCCCGAAAGCGGAGTCCGTATGCACGAACACAATTATCATATCATAAATCCAGTGATATGTCAACGCAGAAAAGCGCATTTTCACTTGCTTTTTCTTCATTTATTGCGTTTTTCGGCAACGATCATCTGCGTGCGGTATTCACAGTCAGCACACAGCGGTGTTTTTGGGCATTCACATCAATGTCTGTTCGTTGATAATCAGGTGAAATTCGAGATTCAGAAAGCGCGCGGCTTTCCGGCAGAGCAGCATCCGCTCCATGAAAATCTCAAAATATTCGCCGATTTCACCGTATCGTGTGTCGATCACGAGTTTCAGCTTGATTGCGGTATGCTCACGGTTGATTTTGAGCTGCGAGGATGTCACGGAATAATTCACGCGGTCGTGAATATCGAAATCCTCAACCGTATCCTGCACGCGGTTCCGGCGCACATCCGATTTATCGGCAAGAATGAGCGCCGCAGCAATGTCGCTGACCGGAACGCCGCTGCCCTCGTCGTGATTGCCGATTGCACGGATCACCGGTGCAATATCCTCTGCCGCTATGCCCATTTTATCCAGCAGATAAAACGTCATCAGCGCGCCGGACTGGCTGTGATCGACGCGGTTGATCACATTGCCCATATCGTGCATCCATGCAGCGACCAGCGCAAGATCAACGGTATGGTCATCCCTGCCGAGTGTTTCCAGAATATAGCCGGTTCGCTCCGCAACCACGCCGATATGCGCAAAGCTGTGCTCCGTATAGCCCATTGCATGCATCGACTTGTTCTGTTCTTCGATGTACACACGAATATCGTGTTCATTTCTGACCCTGTGATACAGCGGAAAGCGCTCCGCGTTCTCCGAATAATCCGAGCTCATTGTTCATGCTCCCTTCGCATCATCCTGTATGCCGTCTCACATTCATCCTTCAGAATCCGGCATAATTTTCCCTATTATAACACATTATGTTGTAAAAAGCAAGGTGAGTGCAATATTCTATATCATACATGTTTTCTGCCGGCGGGCTTTAGATCATTGGAGGCCGGTACTGCCGGCTTATGTTGTAAAAAGCAAACGATCTGATTCAGAAGCATGACGCACAGAAAGAAACGGGCTGATTTCAGGTCAGCCCGTTTCTTATTTGCATATGCAGTATTCTGTTATTCAGCATTCTTCAATGCAAGCACCTTCGGGATTTTCCGGATACGGATGAAATCGCAGACCGTAATCAAAAGATACGCTGCGGTCACCAG
>CAMHUJ010000462.1 GCA_946188175.1 uncultured Ruminococcus sp. | reverse complement strand
CAGTGTGGTGACTGCAAGAGCTGCGAGTATGACACAAAGCATTGTGACTGTAATTCTGGTCCTTAATGAATGTGACAAAGAACTGAATTTCGGCTTCATGGCAGCCTCCTTTTTATCAGACTGATTGGAAGATCGGTCAGAAGTACAGCAAATTTACTGATACAAATACGCAGAAAGCTGTCTGTGCATTTATATCTTCCGAAGGCGAAACAGGTCCGCTGTAACCGCAGCATATTCGCTGCGTCAAAGCGTACTTTCTTCCTTTTTTTGTCATCAGCGGTTTATCATTATTATAGCATAGATAGAAGATTATTTCAAGAGAAATGTGTTTTTTCAAATCAGCAGGCTGAATCGTCTTTTGACAAGGCAGGGTATCAGGCTGACCTGATGCGGCCGACCGAATCGGCATTTGCGCTGCAAGATAATTGTTCAGCAAACGGGAGCAGCTTTTTTATTGTGAATATATTAAAAGTGTGAGAATCTGTCTTGACATATCATTCGGAATACAATATAATGTAACCACAATTATAATGCTTTTATTCGGCGAAAGCGTGTTTGCAAACTGTGTGAATCTTGAAAAAGTCACATTGCCGGATACGCATTTGAGGGCAATCAGACCATGACAGAGATCACGCTGCCGGATGAAAAGTGGCTGTATGGCGATTACAACGGCGACGCAAAAGTCGGGCCGGCAGCTGCGGCATATCGAAACAAATAACAGTCGGGAGGGAATTCAAATGAAACGTATTCACAGATTATCAGCAGCCGTCTGTGCTGCGGTACTGTTCTGCACAGCGATGCCGCTTACGGCATGGGCAGAGACGGATGCTGCGTATAAAACGCCGTCCGGTCTTGCGTTTGGTGCGGTGAAGGATGCGATTGAGGACTATGCCGAAAACAACAAGGACAAATATACGGCATTTTCGGCGGCAGTCGTGAGCGGCGAGGAGGTTCTGTACGAGGGCGCGTTCGGTCAGATCGACCGGAATGCCGGAACACCCGCAGATGCGGACACCTGCTATGAATGGGGCAGCATCTCAAAAACAATGGTCTGGGTCAGCGTGATGCAGCTCTGGGAGCAGGGCAGGATTGATCTGGAAGCGGATATCCGCACCTATCTTCCGGAGAAATTCTTCAGACATCTGAAATACGATGATAAGATCACGATGCTGAATCTGATGAATCACAATGGCGGCTGGGCCGAAAATTTCTGGGCGCTGCAATCGTCCGATGAAACCGCATTTGTTTCGCTGGAGAAGGCGCTCCGCGATACGGAACCGACGCAAAATACGCGTCCCGGCGCCATCAGCAGTTATTGTAACTGGAGTGCGGCGCTGGCCGGATATATCGTCGAGCGCATCAGCGGCGAAACCTTCGGCGATTATGTGCATCATCATATTCTTGAGCCGCTCGGCATGGAGCATACTGCGGTCATGCCGGCACACGAGGACAATGCATGGGTGAAAGAGCAGCGCAAAAAGGTACAGTGTGCATCGCAGAATGCGCTTGGAAGATGGAAGGAGACCGGCAGTCAGCTGAATTATATACAACTGTATCCGGCAGGTGCCGTCACCGGAACAATCGGTGACATGGCAAAATTTGCGCAGAGTTTTGTGCAGGATCCCTGTCCGCTCTTTGATAAGCCGGAGACAATCAACGAAATGCTCAAACCGAGTGTGACCCTTGGTGAATCCGGTATACCGGGCTTCTGCCACGGCCTGATCCCGGAGCTTCACGGGGAGAAGGTCTTCTACGGTCACAACGGCGCAGTGGGTGGATTTTCCTCCAATTTCCTGTTTGATTTGGAAAGCGGTGTTGCAGCTGTGGTCATGATGATTGGCAGCGGCGATCCTACCGCCAGGATTCCGGAGATTGTGTTCGGTGAGTCGGAACTGCCGGAGTATGAAGCAAAGACACCGCTGACGGGCGATTATTCCGGTATTTACTACGGTCTCCGCGCACAGTGGCACGGTCCGGTCAAATGGATCTACGGCCTGACCGGCATGGCACCGTTCACAAAGAGCGGAGATAATTATACCGCACTCGGCGTTGCAAACATTACACCGCTCGGCGACGGCATCGGTCATTTTGAGCAGCAGGGCATCAAGATGTTTGCCGCGTTTTCTGAACAGGACGGCAATAAGTTGCTGAGCATCGGCGGTTTAGCAGGCTATCAGACAAGCACATGGATTACCGTCTGCAATATCATTGCGGTACTGTTTGTGATCATCATGCTGATCGGCCTTCTGCTGCTGTTCATCAAGCTGATTCAGCGCATTGCGAAGGCAAGAAAGAATTATATCGGCAGAGGCTGGATTACGGTTTCGCAGCTGCTTCGGCCGATTGCGCTTGCGCTTCCGATCCTGTATATGGTGCTGTTCTACGGCAGTCAGTACGGCTTCACCAGGGTACAGGGCTATCTGCTCTGCGGCGCGGAGATCATTATTATGCTGGTCTTTGCGATGACAGCGGTTAAATCGCTGCTTGCGATGTTCAATAAGGAGCGCGGCGAAGCGGGCGCATGCAAGTATTTCGTGAATTTCATTGCAAACGGATTTTCTGCTTTTGCTCTGGCAGCGCTGGAGCTGATTCGCTTCTGGGGGATTTAAGTTTTCCGAAACAGACCGGCCGGTATCAGAATGTCACGAAGCTGACAATCATTGGAAAGACGACAGGAGTATGGTCATGAAACAAGAGCATACTCCTGTTCCGTTTGCAGATAAAAAGCATGACAAAAAGACAGATCAGCCATATGATCTTTTCGGATCCTGTGGCTGATCTTAGCTTCATGACATTACGGCAGTGCAAAA
>CAMHUJ010000461.1 GCA_946188175.1 uncultured Ruminococcus sp. | reverse complement strand
TCAAAGACATACTGCGCGCCGTTTCCGGCAAGGCAGAAATCCAGCCACGCAACCAGACATACGGCGGCGAAGCCCGTCAGCAGCACTGCCTTCTTTTGCAGCGCAGTCACGCCCTGATACGGCGTCTCACTGCCGCGCTTGCAGACCGTCCGCAGCAGCACCACCGACAGCGCCAGCATCGGTACCCAGAGAATACCGAAATTGAGATATGTAAACCGGTAGCGCTCATAGTTCGGCAGCCCCTGCCATGAATATCCGATGAACGGGAAGGTTCCCTTGAAGTCGGGCGGCTGGAGCATGTAATGATAGATGCCGTCCGGCAGCGCATAGAGCCGGAGCTGATTTGCGTTGATGTTGCTGACCGTGAGCTGATACTGCGCGCCGAAATCGAAGAACGATCCGAATCGCGCATGATTGTATGTCAGCAGTCCGGTCACAATTACAAAGAGCGGCAGTGCAAATGCGCCCGCCTTCAGCAGCTTCTGCTTCATTTTCTCCTGCTTGTTCAGCAGAACGCCGAGGAACAGCGGAATCAGGATCACTGCCGGTATCGTCGTACTCGGTCTTGCACCGGCACTGAATCCGAGCGCCAGACCCGATACCGCAAAATGCAGATACTGTTTCAGATGCCGCCCCTTCGCCGGCATGCATCCGGCAAAGCCCTGCCAGAGCGCAAGCATCAGGAAGCAGATCGCGGCGCAGAGCGGCAGCACGTAGATACTGACGCTTTGCAGCGAATAGAATATTCCTGCTGTCATCACCGCCGCAGGCAGGCTCAGACAGAGCAGCAGAAAATTCGGTTTCTTCACGAGCAGCGTTACGGCGGCGATCAATGCACGGCAGGTAAACATCGCCGCAAAAATCGCATAGATCAGAATCGCCAGATTCAGCGTCGGCAGCTTGTGCGTAATCCGGTAAACCGGATAATATAACGTCACAATCGGCGTGATGCCGAAATAGGAATAATATTTTCCGTCCTTGTATGCATGATCCCACACATATCCGACGCCCGCCGTATCGCGGCTGGAGGTATCATAGACCTCGGAATCGGACATCGCGGCAAGCTCTGCACTGACATCCATGCGGAGACTGGTCTGCCCGTGCTGCAAGGCATCGAAGGTCTTTGCAAATATGTCCAGACCGGAATTGTCCGCCGCAAAATCATAATTTATCAGATTCTGCTGCGATACGAACACCAGCGGCGACAGCATGCATGCCGCAGTGATCAGCGTCAGCACAATGCGGTGATTCGTTTTTTTTCGGTCATATACGATGCGGTGCAGTTCATAGATGCGAACCGCGCAGACTGTCATGATAAAGAGGAACAGCAGCAGGAACCGCAGCGTCATGAAACGGAAGGGCGGCGCGGTCGATTCGGCGATCTCACAGACCGTCACCGGATCGCCGATATTGCTGACCTGCAATTTCAGCGAATGGATTTTGATGTACGGATCGAGATTCAGCGTAAAGCTCTCGCCGTTTCCGGCAACATACCGCTGATTGACCTGCTGATAGGTCTTGGAGAAATTGTCATCCTTCATGAATGCGGTGACAGTCAGCATCCGGTTGACGTCTTCCTTTTTCAGGCGGAGGCTGACGGCGCGCGTTCCCTGCGAGGGGGTACACTCAATGAAGGCTGTATCGCCGCTGAACCGGAGCGAGGTATCCTCCGCAATCTCTGCGTTATCGCCGAGCGTGAACTGCGAAAGGACCTGAAAATGCGGATCGGCTGTCAGGCTCTTGGCGCCGAAGAGGAAGCATTCCGCCAGCAGCAGCACCGCTGCAGTCACCGCCATACTGCGCAGGAAGCGAAACAGCCTGCCGCCTCTGCCGTACATCGCACAGAGCAGCGCCGCAAATCCGCAGACCGAGACCAGCAGCATCGGGAACCAGTCCATGCCGCTGCTGCCTGCAAGCCCTGATTTCGGAACTGTTTCGCCGACCGTAAACTGCGAAAGCAGCAGGTCAATCAGCAGGAACGCAGCGAGCTGCAAGCCGCCGGTCACGCCGACCAGCGTCAGCGCAAGCCGGTTGCCTTTCAGCTTTCCGGTAATATGCTCGGCAAACCGCCCCGGCAGCGGTGCCGGAGCGGTTTTTTTCGTCAATTCTGCGGCAGTTGCAGCCGCGACAAGTGCGGAACAGAGCGGTATCAGGAAATCCGCAGCCAGTGTTCTCATAACAAATCGGTACTCCTTTGTTATTTCGATTCGTGATATTCCTTTTCCGTGTTGACATTCCAGATGTTCGTCTTGTCCGTGCTGCCTGCTTTGATCGCTGCCGCGGCATTGATCGCCGTCAGCATCGAGTGATCCATATTATTGTATCTGTGCTGTCCGTTTCTGCCGACACAGAACAGATTGTCGTAGCCGTCGAGGAATTCGATCACGCGGTCGAATTCGCTGTAGGTATCAAAATAAGCCGGATATGCCTTCCTGACCTTTTCGCGGTGTGCATCGAGACAGACGCCCTTTTCAATGACGCCCATTTTCCGGAGCTCCTTGACCGCGAATGCAATGCACTCCTCATCGGTCATGTTCCAGAAGTCATCGCCCTCATCGCAGAAGTATTCGAGTCCGATCCAGACAGTCTCCTCGGGCTTCTTGACCATATACGGCGACCAGTTGTTGAAGATCTGGATTCTGCCGAGCTTGACGCCCTTATCCTGCACATAGATCCAGCAGTCCGGAACGATATTTGCAAGCGTGCGCTTCTCGGTCTGATTCTTGAGGTTCAGCTTCTTGACGAGCAGACCGACCGTGACGAAATCGCGGTAGGGCAGACCGCCTGCGATGCGCTGAATCTCCGCATCGGC
>CAMHUJ010000460.1 GCA_946188175.1 uncultured Ruminococcus sp. | reverse complement strand
TTCACTTACTGTTGACAAGAACAGAAAGAGTGATGCAGTATTGCACCTTTCAAGAAAAGGTAATCTTTATATTACACATGGCGGCAAAGAAAAATGGAGTACCAAAGAATATCCTGAACAAAAATACAGATACATTAACGAACTGGACTGGGTACAGTATGTCGGTGAATGGCATTGTACCCAGATCATCAGTGGCTTGACAAATTCAGACAATAAGATAACGATTGATTTTCCTGAGAATGGAAAAATGAAGGTTACTTTATACCATTGCACAAATCAAAAACAAAATGCAACGTATTATATAAAGTGCGATTTAATCCGTGAATACGGAAAAGGCAATAAGAAATATGTTACAGACATAAGCAGAAATTTAGCCGATGATTACGATGCAGATATTGATATCCAAATTCTGAAACAGCTGTTTTTGGGAGAAGACGGAGAAACAATCAGCCTTAAGTCAAACGTTTTTCATAGAATATACTCGCATTAACAGCTAAAATCCAGAAAGCATAAAAATCGGGAGTCACACCGTGTGACCCCCGATTTTATTTATTCTTTCTTAACGAATGTTTTTCATTGATGCGGTCGATTTCTTCCTTAATGATATCCCCCAGGGTATGCTCGTCGATTTCCCTGCTTTCATTTGCGGCTTCGGACTGATCTGCGAAAGCGTCGAAAACCGCCTGTTTATTCTCCAGCAGCGACATAATCCGTTCATCGACGGAATTCTCGCAGAGCAGACGGTATACAAGCACATTGCGCGTCTGACCCATTCGGTAGGCACGCGAGATCGCCTGATTTTCCGCAGAAGGCTTCAGCTGCGGTTCACAGAGAATGACGACACTTGCCGACTGCATATTGAGCCCGGTACCGCCGGACTGAATTTGTGCAGCAAGCACGGTGCCGGGCGGTGACTGATTGAATTCGTCGATGATTTCCTGCCGGCGTTCCGGCGTCACGGCGCCGCTGATCGGATTGACGCAGCGTTTTTCGAGGAAATCCGTAATTTTGCGGATCGTATCGAGGAAGAAGGAAAAGACAAGCACTCTGCGGCCGTCCGCTTCGGCTTCATCGACGAGCTCCAGCAGCCGTGCGGCTTTCGAGGAATCGCTGAGGTCTGGCATATTCCATGATACCTGTCTGGCTTCCGCGAAATTGCCGGAGCGCAGCGCCTGCTCATAAGCGGCTTCCTCCTGCGGGCTCATGGTGCACCATTCCCTGCTCTGGATGAGGTCCGGCAGTTCGGTCAGGACATCCTCGCGTTTTCTGCGGTAGTAGACCGGCGCGATCATTTTCCGGAACTGCGGCGCAGAGGACATGAAGGTCATGCCGTGCAGGTGCGCGCCGATCTGCGGCTGCAAAATGCTGATCAGCGAGACCATTTCCTCCGCCTTGTTTTCGAGTGCCGTACCGGTCATAAAGAGCAGACGGTCCGCATGTGTGCAGAGCGCTTTGACATTTTTGGTCCGTTTCGCCTCCGGATTCTTGATGTAATGCGCTTCGTCAACCACAAGCATCGAGAACCGGAACGTCTCCGGCAGATCGCAGTATGCCGTTGTTTCATATGTAGTGACGGCGACGCCGCCTGCCTGCAACCATGACTGAAACGCATCTGATCTGGAACTGCCGTGTATTTTGATCACACTGAGCCTGCTCATTTTCCGGATTTCTCTGCACCAGTTCGTAATGACGCTTGCAGGGCATACGACCAGAAAATGCGATGCGCCGGTATTTTTGAGCGAGACCATTGCAGCGATTGCCTGAACGGTCTTTCCGAGTCCCATTTCATCGCCGAGCAGGACGCGCTCCTGATGCAGAATATACCGCACGCCCCATTCCTGATATCTTCGCAGTGCGCAGAGCAGACCGTCGGGAAAATAGCATTCATCCTGAATTTCACGGGCAAGCTCCTCCGGCAGACCGTACAGAGCATCGTCATTGCCGAGCAGCCCCGGATTGATCTCCTCGAGCACATTGAAATACGGCACCGGATTTGCGGTGAAATCATCCCAGGCATCGGTTTCCGTGCTGTTCTGCGCGGTCTGAAATGCGTTGAGCAGCGACGCAGCCTCCGTGCCGTAAGCGTCGATTTTGAGCTCTGTCAGACGGCAGAAGCCTTCCATGGCTTTCTGTCGTTTTTCCCTGGATGCAAACATCCATTTGATCGTGCCGTGAACGGGCTCGAGATCGGAGAGCGCATCCGTGATATCCTTGCGGTTGATGTCAGCGAGCTGTTTTGCAAGACCTGCAAGCGGCTTGATCTGTCTGAACCGGCAGATCGCGGCGATCAGGTCGGAAGCTTCCTGAGAACGGTTATCCGCGCTGAGGCGTATCTTGCAGCCCTGACCTGCCTGTGCCGCCATTTCATCGGCAACGCGTTTGATCGAGCGTGCGGCATCCTCGCTGACGCCGTACACCGAAGCGAGCGCATGCACCGGAGCAGGGACGATATCCGCGATTGTCGCGTATCCGCCCTCACGCAGCGCCTTGACGCGGAAGGAGCGCTTTTCCCGGTTGTTGATCTCCTCGACCGGAATATCGCGCAGGATTGCCATGACATTCTGTGCCGCAAGATGATCGGAATACTGTTTGATGCTTTCACGGCAGGATTGCAGCGCAGCCGGAACGGCATCCAGCTGAGTGAGTGTATCCCTGTGCTCTTTGAGCAGTGCTTTTGCATCCTTCTTGCTGAACGGTCTTGCCATGAACCCACCTCCCTGCGGCAATGCATACCGGATGTATGCTTCATTATACCATACCGGAATCGGAAATGCAAGCTGTTTTTACAGAGGCGGTCTCCGGTAAAACAAAAACG
>CAMHUJ010000459.1 GCA_946188175.1 uncultured Ruminococcus sp. | reverse complement strand
CGGTGTCGCGGAGACCGGTGTCGATATCATTTCGATCGGTGCGCTCACCCACAGCGTCAAGGCCTTCGACATCTCCATGAAATGGTCCGCGCCGTGCGCGGCTCCGATGATCTAAAGTTCGCCGGAGGCGTGACGAGGGAATGAAAGGAAACCGGTTCCGCTTCGGGGATGTAGGGGAATCCTTTTCGCCTGCGGGAAACGCCCGCAGGGATTGATCAAAAGGCGGGCAGCGCCCGCAGGGATTGATCGAAAGCATTTCGGAGGCGCGGTGAAATACAGCGTACAAGTATGTTACAACATGTTGTGACGCAAGATATAAATGAGAACGAAAAATCATTACAACGACGGGCGGAACCCCGTGGAGACAATATGAATACACAGCTATCACAGGATTATATCACACTGGAATTGCAGAAGGTGCTTGAAAAACTTGCATCCGAAGCAGCCAATGAAAAAACAAAGGCGCTCGCGCGCGGGCTCGTCCCTGAGACCGACCCCGAACGGGTGCGCTATGCCTTGCAGCAGACAGAGGATGCCTTTCAGCTCTCTGTCCGCTTCGGTACGCCTTCTTTCGACAGCTTTACCGATGTCTGCGCCGCGATCCGCAGAACACAGTCCGGCGCGCGCGTCTCGCTGAAAGAGCTGCTCGAAATCGCAAGACTGCTGCGGCAGATCTCCTCGCTCGCGGACTGGTACGATCACTGCGAATCCGTGCAGACGACGCTTTCCGATCTCTTTGCACGCTTACAGCCGAATCCGTATCTCGCCGATCTGCTCGAGCGGTCAATCGAAAATGAGGAGCGCCTTGCCGATGCCGCAAGCCCTGCGCTCGGTCAGATTCGCCGCAAGATCACGCAGGCCGGTCTGAAGCTGCGCGAAAAGCTCGAGAAAATGATACGCTCCTCAACCATGCAGACCTATTTGCAGGAGCAGATCATCACGATCCGCGACGGGCGCTATGTCATTCCCGTCAAGGCGGAGCACCGCGGCGATGTTGCCGGTCTGATTCATGATACCTCGGCGACCGGTCAGACCTATTTCATCGAGCCGATGGCGATTGTCGATGCGAACAATGATATCCGGCTGCTCGAAACGCAGGAGCAGGAGGAGGTCGAGCGCATCATTCAGAAGCTCTGTGCCGAATGCGGCGCCGCTGCCGAGCCCATGCTTCAGGGCTATGATATCGCGGCGGAGCTCAATCTCTATTTTGCCAAGGCTTCGCTCGGCGCACAGCAGCGCGGCATCATTCCGCAGGTCTCGCAGGACGGCTCCATGCTGCTCAAAAATGCAAGACATCCGCTGATTGACCCGAAAACCGTCGTGCCGATCAATATCAATCTCGGCATTGACTTCCATGCGCTGATCATCACCGGTCCGAATACCGGCGGTAAGACCGTTGCACTGAAAACCGTCGGTCTGCTCACGGCAATGGCGATGTGCGGACTGATGATCCCTGCCGCAGACGGCAGCAGAATCGCCTGCTATGACCGCATTCTCGTCGATATCGGCGACCGGCAGAGCATCGAATACAATCTCTCGACATTCAGTGCGCATACCATACAGGACATCGAGATCATCAAATCTGCCGACGACCGCACGCTCGTCCTCATGGATGAGCTCGGCTCCGGTACCGACCCTGTCGAGGGCGCGGCGCTGGCGGTTGCCGTCATCGAACGGCTGCGGATGCAGGGCGCGGCACTGATCGTCACGACGCACTATCAGGAGCTCAAACGCTATGCGCTCGAAACGGAGGATGTCGAAAACGCATCCTGCGAATTCAATCTCGAAACGCTCAAGCCGACCTACCGGCTCGTGATCGGTTCGCCCGGTAAATCAAATGCGTTTGCGATCTCCAGCTCGCTCGGCATGCCGGAGGATGTCATTGCACATGCAAAGCGGCTCGTCAGCACGGAGAATCAGCGCTTTGAAAAGGCGGTCGAACAGCTCGACCGTGCCAGAGCGGAGCATGAAAAAATGCTCGCGGAGCTGACCGCACTGCGCGAGAGCACCGCAAAGCATGAAAAGGAAATCCGTGAGCAGGCGGAGCTGCTGGAGCAGCGCCGTGAGGAGGAGCTCTCGAAGATCCGGACGCAGGCAAGACGCATCGTCGAGCAGACTGTCACCGAATCCAATGCACTGCTGCAGGAGCTCCGCGATCTCAAAAAGGAAAAGGATAAAGCCGATTTTGCGCAGAAAATCGCTGCGGCAAAATCCCGCTCGAATCAGACAATCAATGCACTCTATGAGAATTCCGATACCGATGAGCAGGGCGATTATACGCTGCCGCGTGCCTTGCAGGTCGGCGATTCGGTGCTGGTTGTTTCCATGGGCAGAAGCGGCACCGTCATTGCCGAGCCGACCGGCAAGGTCGTGACCGTGCAGATCGGTGCGATGAAAACACGCGTGCCGATTGAAAATCTGCGGCTGGAAAAGACCGTGCAGCAAAAGCAGAAGCAGGAGCAGAAAAAGGTGCATACGACCGTCGTGCGCTCGGAGAAAAAAGGCTCCGGCGGGCGCTCTGCCAATGAGGTCGATATCCGCGGCTGTACCGTCGATGAGGGCATCATGATGGTCGAAAACTTTATCGCTGGCTCGCTGCTCTCCGGCTTCGATACCGTCACGATCATCCACGGAAAGGGTACCGGCGCGCTGCGCAAGGGCATCCATGAGCATCTGCGGCGCATGAAGCAGGTCAAATCCTACCGGCTCGGCGTGTACGGCGAGGGTGAGGACGGCGTGACCGTTGTGACGCTCAAATAATTTGATCTTTGAAAGGAAATGGCTATGCCGGATACCCGTGATTATTCCGATATTACG
>CAMHUJ010000458.1 GCA_946188175.1 uncultured Ruminococcus sp. | reverse complement strand
CGTCAGCCGGAAGCCGCCGGTCAGCCGGACGATCTTGCGCAGCGCCGCATCAATGACAGGCACGGCAAACCGCAGCGCATCATAGAGCTGATATTCCTGTGCAGGGTCATACTCCGGCACGCGCAGCGGCAGAGAAGAAACCGGCGCAGCTCTCGGCGGTGCCAGCAGCAGCGGAACCGTCTCGCGGCGCGGCGGCTGCTTTTTTCTGTGAAACAAATTCGGAATCGCCAATCAATCACCCCCTGTGATATTACCGCCGGACAGCAGCGACATAGAATGCGTCCTGCTTCGGGCGGTCGAGCACCGTAGCGACAAAATACCGGATATCGTCCATTGCATGATCATTCGCCTTGACGGGACAGTCCCGCGCCGCCTGCTCATCCCAGACATAGAGCGAAAATTCACGCAGCGTATCGGTACATTCGGGCGCGAACAGGATTTCCCTGCTGCGCAGCGCATCGGCAGTTCTGCGGATGCCGGAGACCACATCGTTTTTCGCCGGAACAACGTGATACTTCCCGTGTTTGCGAATGCATGCGATAAAGCTCGCCGCCGAAGGGTCCACGATCACCGCCTCGATTTTCCTGTCACCTGCGAGATGCAGGAGCGCGGCATAATGCTCCTCATCGGTACGCGGCAGACCGGTTTTCCGCGCATCATAATAGCTTTCAGCGATGCGGTACCATATGCCGTCATGATAGGCCCAGAGCCCGAAGGACGCCGGATTGATCGTACCGTAATCGCATGAGATCACATAGCGCTCGGCAGCATCCGGCGGCATTGCGATATGCAGCTCCGGCGAAAACATCGGATACACAAGCCCCTGCGCCGCCGTCCAGATGCCCTTGACATAGCGGTCATAGAACACGCCGGAATAGAGCCGTTCATAGCGTTTGATGATCGCGGGTGTCAGCGACGCATTGTCCTTCATCTCAAAATGCAGATAGAGCGCATGCTTCTCCTTCGCCTTCTGAATCCACTCCTGATAGAACCAGTGCGAGGGCTGCCCGGGATTGCAGGAAAACCAGAATTTCGAGCCCGGAACGGAGCATCGTGCGAGCGCCTGTTCAACGAAAGTCCGCGGCATGAGCGCGACCTCATCAAACAACACGCCTGCGAGCGTCATGCCCTGAATGAGCGACGCCGAGCTCTCGTCCCGACCGCCGAAGCAATAGAAGCGGTTGCATCTGCCGCCCATACCGATCTCCACATAGCCGAGACTGAATTTTTCGGATACACGAAACCCGACATCGTTCAGCAATGCAGTGAGCGGCAGAAGCAGATTGCGGCGGAGCGCGACCTTGGTCTTACCGCAGAGGGCAAAATTCTGCTGATGATAGGTAGCGGTCGCCCAGAGAATAAACCCGAGCGAGATCGCGGTCGTCTTGCCGGAGCGCACGGCGCCGTCACAGATGATTGCATCGTAAATGCGCGCATCCGGCGTATTCCACCAGCTGATCGCCTTACGTTGCTTCCGGGAAAACGGAACCGGCACCTTCGGCATCAAGGGCATCCACCTCCTCCGGCGCGCCGCCCTGCAAAGCGTTGACGAGCGCAGCAGCAGCAGCGGCAGAATCGGCAGCGCCTGCGCATTCGAGCAGCTTGTTCATGGCACTGAGCCGGTCGGCGAGTTTGATTTCGATGATATTTTTGTCGTATTTGATGCTCGTGACATGAAAGAGATCGAGCCCCTGCAAATCCTCCGGCGAAATTTTCTCCGAGAAAACGAGCTTTGCAGCATCATTTGCGTCGCCGAACGCAAGACGCGCAAGCCCCGCGGTAACGAGCGCCTGCAAGGGAAGGGCGGGCTGTCTGGCGAGCTGCGCAAGATACCTCCGGCAGAAGGCGGAGTGCAGCATTTGCAGCCCGTCCTCGGCAGCGGACTCGGGCGGACAGCCTGCTTTCAGGGCAGCCTCGCGGGGATTGCCGAGCGCGAGGTACCAGCGGCAGAACGCAGCGCGGCGGGATTTACTGGAATCCAAGGGCAAAACCACCTTTCGTATGAAGTATGATGCACGGTGAGGGAGCAGCCGGCATCTGTAAAGGGGTGCCAAAAGGGGCAAAAGTTGCACGTTTGCGTACAACAATCCGCATATTTTCTTTTATTTTAACAAGAGATTCGTATTTTTCCGCACATTTCAAATTTATATGTTTAACTGTATCCGCATTGATTTTCTGTTAATTTCGCCGCATCTGCGTAATTTTCGGGCAAAAAAGACATCCGCACCGTTTTGGTGCGGATGCAAATATCTGATGTGTGTTCGCGGCACAGAAAAAATCAGCTGAAATAGCCCGGATTACCGGCTTTGTCAACGTGCGCATATTCCATGCTTGTATGCTTGGAACTGTATTTCGTCCCCCTTTTGCCGACGAGCTTTGTGCACTCCGTAAACATATCCGAAGAATTGACAACCTTCGCCGTCGAAAATCTGCTGCCTGCGATTGTTTTCAGATTATAGCACTGATAGAAAACTGAGAAACAGGTTACATATTTTTTTCAGTTCGCAAACAGCCTGCATTTTTCAGCCTGTCAGCGCAAATTTTCCATATTTTTCTCTTTTCACCCATTTTTCATTCAATCCCTCTTGACAAATCCAATTTTATCGTGTATAATTCAATTAAGCTCAATCGAATTGAGCATCATCTATTCCAAATAAAAAAAGGAGCTGTGATTATG
The DNA here is from genome assembly GCA_946188175.1 of uncultured Ruminococcus sp. Classification (GTDB taxonomy): domain Bacteria; phylum Bacillota; class Clostridia; order Oscillospirales; family Ruminococcaceae; genus Firm-04. The sequence continues at coordinate 140 of CAMHUJ010000458.1, read as the reverse complement.
AATTACGTATATCAGACAAAAAATGTATGTTCGCAGAAAATCCGCTTTGATCTGGAGGGCAATATTGTCCGGAATATCCAGTTCACAGGCGGCTGCAACGGCAATCTGAAAGCGATCTCGAAGCTCGTAGACGGCATGAC
>CAMHUJ010000457.1 GCA_946188175.1 uncultured Ruminococcus sp. | reverse complement strand
GTCGGTGTGCTTCTTCACATCGTCAGGCGAGAGATAGCCCTCGTACTTCTTTGCTGCCTCATCGGCAGCAGATTTCTTTGCGCGTTCGATGCGGTCCTTGATGATCGCGTCGAGCGCTTCCTGTGTTTCGATTGGTTTGAATTCAGGCATAATAAAACTCCTATCTTATTCCGCGTAGTTGCGTTAAAATGATACGATCTGCTGTTTGCGCGGCTTTGCGGTAGAGCAGAGCCAGTGCGCAAAAGAGACCGATTCCAGCAGTGATATATCTGCGCCTTCCAGCACAGAAGCATAACCAAATCCGCCGCCGCTGCCGATTGCACGGTGTTCGCAGTTTGTCGCGGCCTGTGCGAGTGCCGGCTGATTCATGTGACGGATACCGCCGCCGAACAGCTGCTGTTCAAACAGCGCATGTGCTGCTGCGACATCCGCAACCTTCGGCAAAACCGCTTTACACTTCACACCGGCATCCTTCATTTCGGATGCAAGCACGGTCTGATTACCGGCACCGTCAATGCATACACTTTCAGCGTGCGGATTTTTCAGGAACGGCATCAGCCAGGCATTGCCGTCACGAATCGGGCGGCAGTCGATCGCCTCAATAAAGACCTTGTCATCATCGAGCTTCACGGCTGCTGCAAGCGAGACATTGCCGGTTTTGCCATACTTCACCGCGAAGAAAACACGCGGCTTTGCAGGCAGCTTCGGCTTATCGCTCAGAGCAGAATCGTTCCAGTCCTGCTTACTGATCGCGGATTGCTGTGAATACCGCAGCCACAGACCGAGGCGCTGAATATTGTCATCAACCTGGTCATCGCCGAGCTCGTTTCGGATCGTTCTTTCGCTGAGGATTGTTCCGAGAGAAGGGTTCGTCAGATACCACAGCTCAGGATCGTGTGCGTCAGTCAGGTTCGGCACAGACCACTCTGCCCAGAACGAATCACCATTTTTTCCGGCGAGTGTGGTTTTGCGGTATTTGAGAAACACATCACCGGAGCTGACTGCCGTCGGCGGTGTGCCGCACATAAGCGTCTGCGGGTTCTTGGAGTCGGTGACAACATATTTCAGTGCGGATTCCTGATCTCCGGTGTATTCCTGCGCTTCGTCAATGATCAGCGTGTCGTAACCTTCGCCGAGACCGCCTGTGCCGCTGCGCGTGCGAAAGTTTGCCACAGCCTCAGAGCCGTCCTTCAGCCATTCGATGCTTCGTCTGCCCGCGGATTTGTATGATTTGAAATCTACATCCTCGCGGTATCCGATCTTCGCAAGAATCCGGACGACCTTTTCCCACGAAGCCGCAGCGGTGGATTCGCGGTGTGCGGTATACAGTGCGCGCCGCTCATGAGTCAGATCCCAGATCACGCGCATGATCAGAATTTCAGACTTTCCGTTTCGGCGCGGGATCGACCAGCCGGCTTTCATGTGGATCCACAGACCGTCATCATTCACGGCCATGATATCTTCCAGCATGATCGCCTGCCAGTCCTGCGCAGTGCGGTTGGATTGGTTATAGAGGTCAACGGCTTCCGTGCCGAGCGATTCGGTATACGGCAGCCGTATGCAGATTGTAGGAGTTTGTTTGCCCTTGCGAATTTCTTCGCTCATGCACAAACTCCTTTCAGATGGTCTTCCAGTCGAATGTCAGCGGCAGCAGTCTGTTCGATACGAGCTCGATGCCGCCGGAGAATTCCACCTTCTGCGCAACGAGCTTGTCGGATTTGTCCCGGTTGCAGGTCATGTGTGCGAGCTGTAGGTTTGCAAGGTCAGACGGGTGCCCGCCTTTGGCAACCGGAATGATATGGTCGATGCAGGGGCTCAGCGGATGCGGGAATTTCAGCCGGAAGTCAACCGGCTTGCCGCAAATTCCGCAGACCTTCTGCGTCATGTAGATTTTCTTCTTGTTCGATTCAAACTGCGCCCGCTGCGGGCCGTTGTGATCGGGGCGCAGGTTCGGCTTGGCTCTCGGCGCGTTCGGCATGGTGTCAGCTCCTTTCATGGGACGGATGCCGTCTGCAAGCATGAAAAAAGCACCCTTTACAGAGTGCTTGGTTTTATATTAGCTTAACGAAAGTTACACGCAAGTTAGATTATCGCGTGTTTGCGCGGTTTCCGTAAATCTAAAGGCTGATTTCGGAAGATTGACGCAAGTTAATTCCCTCTCACAGTCATGGTGTTCACCTCTTTTCGGGCATGAGAAAACCCGCTCATTTCTGGGCGGGTTCTTCTTTCGGTTCAAATCCGATGCCGTTGTTACAGTTTTTGCAATTCGTCAAGTCTTTATCCATATGATCATAAGGAATGCCGTCCGGAAATGCATCGCAGAGCGCATGACCATGATCAAAGCCGGTACAATGCTTGCAAGCATCACAATCACCTAAACGAATCATGGTGTCACCTCCTCATGTAATAATGGAATAAATCCATCGCCTTTTGTGGTATATCAGCAGTTTCTCCGCGCTCATATAAAACGCCAACCTCTGAAATGCATTCAAATCCATTCTTGAAAGCTGTTGGGCTAACTCCATCTATGTGCTCATCGTCTAATATTTCATGAAGAGCTTTCATTTCTCCAGCGTTTTTGTCATAAAGTAGTCGCCCATGATATATTTCATGGATTACTGCTTCGCGCAGTGAATTAGCTCTTGTATAATTTGACTGCCTCAAGTTTTCGTCAAGTTCTTCAACCGATCGGCCGCCAAGAAAATTAGAATTCAGATTCAGAACAATGTCATAAAATGTACCGTTTTGAACGGGATCAGTCTGCATCACGATTTTAGGATCAAGAGCCAAAACCCTGACGCTGTCAAATTTGAACTGGTCTC
>CAMHUJ010000456.1 GCA_946188175.1 uncultured Ruminococcus sp. | reverse complement strand
ACCAGCGATAGTGTGCAAACGCCTTGTTTGCCTCTGCCATCTTGTGCGTATCCTCGCGCTTCTTGACAGAACCGCCGGTACCGTTGACAGCGTCAATGATTTCGCCTGCAAGGCGCTCCTTCATGGTCTTCTCACTGCGGAGTCTGGAATACTTGGTGATCCAGCGCAGACCGAGCGTCTGACGGCGGTCCGGACGAACCTCCATCGGCACCTGATAGGTTGCACCGCCCATACGGCGTGCCTTAACCTCCAGGACAGGCATAATGTTCTCCATTGCCTGCTCAAATACCTCAAGCGGATCGCGGTCGGTCTTTTCCTTGACGATATCGAATGCTTCATACACAATTTTCTGTGCGACACCCTTCTTACCGTCGAGCATGATGTTGTTGATGAGACGTGTTACGAGCTTGGAACCGTACATCGGATCAGCCAGAACGTCACGCTTTGCGATATTGCCTCTTCTTGGCATACTCGCTTCCCTCCTTCATAAAAGATGAATTCACAGGTACTCACTGGCAGTGCGGAACTGCCGGTGTCAGGCGCCATTGCAGATATCAAGAGACAGCAGTCGCAGCATGTGCGCCCCGTCAACAGGGAATGCTATCTATCAGATCCACAAGAGCCTTGTGGGTAAATGCGAATACGTTTGGTTTGCAGGAAAAGTAAATTACTTCTTGCCTGCCTTCGGACGCTTTGCGCCGTACTTGGAACGAGCCTGCATACGGCCGTTCACGCCCTGCGCATCGAGTGTACCGCGGATGATGTGATAACGCACACCAGGCAGGTCCTTGACACGACCGCCGCGGATCAGCACGACACTGTGCTCCTGCAAATTGTGACCGATACCCGGAATGTAGGCAGTTACCTCATAACCGTTGGTCAGACGCACTCTGGCGATCTTACGCATTGCGGAGTTCGGCTTTTTCGGGGTGGCAGTCTTGACAGCAGTGCAGACACCGCGCTTCTGCGGAGAGCTGAGGTCGATCTGGGACTTCTTCTGTGCATTGTAGCCCTTCTGAAGTGCCGGAGCGGTAGACTTCTCCGTCAGACTTTTTCTGCCCTTACGAACGAGCTGATTAAAAGTTGGCATGATTTTCCTCCTTCTTCAAAAAATAGATTTGTGCGCGACCGGACAGTACGCGCACATAACATTATATCTGAACTTCCGTCAAAAGTCAAGTGCTTTGGAAAATTCCGTGCTTTTGACAAAAAAGTCCACGGAAAATCCCATTCCCTTTCAGCAATTTCACGCGCAGAAGGTGCATTTTCATGTACTGTGAAAGAGCCAGAGCACAAATGCGCCGCCGACAGCGATTGCCGACCAGCGGATGATCTGCGATTTTGTCGTCACGATCAGCGCAATCCAGCCGAAGACAATCACCCAGAACAGCAGAAAGCACGCGATCATCAGCAGATTATGCCGCATCGTCGCCTTGCGGATGCCCGTATGCAGCAGCTTCCCGTCCTCGACCGTGATCTCGACGGTCGCGCCCTCATCGACCCAGCTTGACGGCTCCTGATCCGTCGTGATCTGCTTTGTCACGCCGTTCTCCTCATATTCCAGCGTGTAGATGCTGCGGCGCACGCCGTTTTCACAGATATGCTCGAGCTTTACCACCTTCGCCTGATAGGTCTGCGGCACGGTTATCCCTCCCCTTCTGCATCCGGACGGTTTTCGTAGAACGCTTGAATGATACCGGCATATTCCGGATGCACCTCGGTCAGATGCTCCAGCGACTGCCGACGGTACTGCATCAGCGTTTCATAGAGCTTCGGCTCCTGCTCCCGCAGTGCAGCCTCATAGTTCTGATTGTAAGTGCGGACGGCTTCGGCTGCCTTCGGATTGTTTTGCATCAGCCGGAGCGCGAGCTTCATTCTGCGCGCCTCGATTGCCTCCTCGACCGCGCTCTCTTTCATATGCAGCTTTCCGGCAAGCTCATGAATATGCCGCTGCAAATGCGTCAGCAGCTCCTCCTGGTCGGAATCGCTGACGTCCTTCCAGACGCCCTTCGCCCGCAGGATGCCGCTGAGCTGCTCCTCCGGTGCGGCGTTCTCATCAATATTTTGCAGCAGCGCCGCGGTATACTGCTCCATTTCCGCCTCGGCATGTACGCCGAATGCCCATTCAAACTCCATACGTGTCGGATTGCCCGCGCCCTGCACGCCGGAGCCTTCCTTCCCGCCGGATTCCAGCACATAAGGCGGCTCGAAGCCTGCATTTTTCAGTGCGGCGGGGATCGTCCGGCGGACATAGCCGTGCTCGACCCAGCCGGAGAGCCCCAGTTCACGGAACCGGTCGTTCAGTGCACCGATATGCGATGCAAAATAGAGCTCGATACCGGAGCGGTTCAGCGTTTTGCGGAAGGCTTCGAGCCGGTCGGCTGCGGTGACATCGAGATTGCAGACCGCACCCGAATCCACGACAATACATTTTGTATCCGGCTTGATCGCCTGCTCAAGATCGCTGATAAACAGATTGACATTCGCAAAATACAGATTGCTCGAAAACCGGTAGATAATCACATGCGCAATCGGCACGGCATAGGTATTGCGCTCCAGCGAATGAAACCCGCTTCGGATTCGCCGTCTGAAGCATCAGCGAGACAAACGACAGCAGCACACCGATCACGACGCCTGCGACCGTTCCGAAGAACAGCACGCCCGCGAATGCGCCGAGGAAGATCAGCAGCTCGCGGCGATCCTGTTTGAACAGACGGTGCGCAAGATCAAATTCGACCGCGCCGAGCAGTGCCGAAATGACAATCGCCGTCAGCACCGGTACCGGCAGATACCCGATAAATCCTGTGCAGAACAGCAGTATG
>CAMHUJ010000455.1 GCA_946188175.1 uncultured Ruminococcus sp. | reverse complement strand
AAGTCACCGCCGTTCATACCGGCAGCCTGACCTGCTGCACGCGCTGCGATACCGGGCTCTGCGCCTGCCTCGATTGCAGCCTGTGCAGCGGCATTTGCAGCAGCCTCAGCGATTGCAGCCGCAGGTGCGCCGTTATCCTTTGCGGCTTTTGCAGCAGCCTGTGCAGCTTCATCGACGGAATCGACGGAAACAACCGTTTCCTCTTTCTTCTCTTCCTTCTTTTCGCCTGTCATGATCTCACGGACAAGCTGTGCAGCAAGCTCACCGTTACCGCCGTTTGCGTTTGCAGCAAGCTCTGCGGCTTTTGCAGTGGTGTCAACATCAATATTCGCACTTGATGCACCGGCAGCCGCTGCATTTGCAACCGCTGTTGCGATATCGTCCGGAGACGCACCGCCCGTAGACGAGATGTACGCTGCGGATTTTGCCGGATTCAGAACGGCAGGCGGCAGATCACTGTCTGCGCCGAGTCCCTGCAATTCCTCGAGCTTCTGCTGCGCTTCAATCTGCTTCTGCGCCGTATATTCCTGCATAGCCTGTGCACGGACAAGACTTTCCAGCGTGCTTTTGAAGCCGCTCAGTCTGTCCTGTGCGGAGAGCACAGTATCGGAATCCGTGACGACGATCGCCTTGTCGTCATACATATTAGAAAGGTATTCAAATGCATGACGGGCGGCAATCGAACCGCTGGAGATGTTGCTTGTACCGATATAGGTACGGCGGCCGGTGAACGTGGAATCTGCATCAATCGTCAGAACCTCGATGCCTGCCTGCACGGCAGCCTGCAAATCGTCGTTCAGTGCGTCCGGATCGTTCGGCGCGATAACGATTGATTTTGCGCCGTCATTGATTGCCTCGCGGATTAGCTTGCGCTGCGTGTCAACATCGGTGATCTGCTCTGCGGTCTTGTAAATGACCTCGTAGCCGAGCTCTTCACCTGCCTGCATGGCACCCTGCTTGACATAATCCCAGAACTCAAGGCCTTTCGACGAACCGATGACGTAGACGCGGGTGCCCGTTAGGTCTACCACACCGTTCGCCGATCCGTCAATCAGACCGCAGCCGGTCGAAGAAAGACAGACAGCGAGTGCAAGACTGCAAAGTGCCGTTCTGGCGAGTGGGGTCCTGCTCTTCTTTTTCATTTAACTTTCCTCCTGTAAATGAATATCAGATGAACCTTTTATGAATCAGCGGTTTGCTTTTGGAAGCATCTCCGCTGTAGTCATTCACTTAATATTATATATAATAGCACATTTGCGAAAAAATTGCAAGCTATTTTATTTTATACACAAAACAATTTTAATCTCTCAGATTTAGCAATATTGCACAAATGCGAAGTGAAACAATATAAAAAAATATTTTGACTGACGTTAAGAAAAGTTACGAAATTCCAGAAAAAACAGCTCTTTCCCTTCCGGAAACCGGAAATGACAACGCACCTGCTTTTTTAAGCGGATACGGCAAATATGATATATCTCTTACTTGACAATCGGAAAAAAACATGGTATAATGACAACGTAATAAACCGGAAAGGGGCGTATTAGACCCTGACGCACATTCCGGCAGACAACAGTTATACAGAATGAAATTCAGGAGAGTTGACTATGCAGTGTGAGAAATGCCGTGCCGAACTCCCTCCGAACAGCATTTCCTGTCCGGAGTGCGGCGCACCTGCCCTCCAGACGATCGAGGGCTTTGATAATACCCAGCATATTCAGCTGCAGTTGAAGAATATGTTTAAGGAATATTCATACAAGCTGTTCCTCAGATACGAGGGCAGCCTGATGTTCCATGAAAAACGCTTCATTGCGCTGCTGAATGATTTCATTGCAGAATATGATAAGGAACGCAAGCTCCTGCGCGGTATGGTCGAGGACGGGATCCTCGGTGTGCTGCTTTCTGAGCAGACAAACCGCGATATGGCTGTCACAAAAGCCAGAAGCATCATGCTCGGCGAGAAATTCCTTTCCGAGAATGCTGCGGAGTTTGTCCTTGCAAGTCTGACCTACATGCTTGGCTGGCCTTATGAATCGCCGATGCGTGTGCCGGAGAAGACCGAAGAGGATGAGGAGCCGAAGGGCAGAGTGCGCACTGTCAGCGTCAATGACAATGTGTTCAGCCGTGCTGCGGCAAATAAGTTCCGCGTCTTTTCGAGAAACGTGGTGATCCCCGACGGCTGTACCAAGATCGAGGAATTCAGCTTCGACGGATTCGGCAATCTGCGCTCCGTGCAGCTGCCGGATTCGCTGCTTGCAATCGGTGAGTATGCATTCTCCAACTGCAAGCATCTGCGTCTGATTGAGCTGCCTTCTTCGCTGCGCCTGATCGGTCAGGCGGCGTTTACGCAGTGCGAGAAGCTCGTCCGCATTGATCTGCCGTCCGGCATCATGGAGATTGCAGACAGCACGTTTTCATTCTGCCGGAGCCTCGAGGTCGTTGAGATTCCGGATACGGTCAGCAGCATCGGCGAGCAGGCGTTCGCAGGCTGTGAGATGCTCCGCAAGCTGACGCTTCCCGACAGCATCAAGTTCATTGATAAGAACGCTTTTGCGTATTGCCCGCGCCTGACGATTGTCTGTGTGGAGAATTCGTATGTATACAAATACTGTCGAGGCAATGCAATTCCGGTCGAGACCTACCGCCCCGGCTCGCGCTGAGCGGCAGATCGCAGGATTGCGGTTGAACTGATTACAATATAGGAGGACAGATTCGCATGGTTGAGCTTTCAATCGGTCAGGAAGTCGAAATGGAATACGGCGGAAAGGCTGAGGTTCTCGGTGTGATCGGCGGCGGCGGACAGGGTACTGTCTACGTTGTCCGTTATAACGGAA
>CAMHUJ010000454.1 GCA_946188175.1 uncultured Ruminococcus sp. | reverse complement strand
ATAAGCGGACAGTCACCGCTGCCGGTACAGACCGGCAACCCGGATAACCGAAGATGATCCAGCAGTTTATTTCCGCCGATCATCACCGTAAGAAAAGGAGGGTATCATGAATAACATCGCAATCGCACAGGAAACAATCAAAATCACCGGCAAACGCGAATACGAGCTGAACGGCGAGACCGTCCGTCTGCCCGCGAAGGATTACGATTCGGTCGTTGTGATTACGCCGGAGCTTGCGCAGGAGCTGCTGCATGATCCCCTGCCGGAGCCTGCGCAGAATACGCCGTGCAAAACAGAGGTCACAACCGAGGATACGTTTGCGGCAGCGCGGCGGCTCGGCAATGCGCTTGCGCTGAACTTTGCGAATGCGCACCATGCAGGCGGCGGATTTCTGCTCGGCGCGAATGCACAGGAGGAGGCGCTCTGCCGTTGCAGCACGCTCTATGCCTCAATCACCTCCGCCGATGCATCGGAAATGTACCGCTACAACAATACGCATATCCGCGGAACCGATTCGGATTATATGCTGCTCTCGCGCGATGTGTGCGTCTTCCGCGACGAACACTGTGCACTGCTGCCGGAGCCGTGGGAGACTGCGGTCATTACGGCACCTGCCCCGAACCGCCGCGGCGCCGCACTCCTCACCTCAAAAAAGACGATTGCGGAAACATTCCTGCACCGCAGTTCGATCATCCTGCGCGCAGCCGTCCGCTATGAATACAGGAATCTCGTACTCGGCGCATGGGGCTGCGGGGCATTCGGCAACGATCCGAAAACGGTCGCGGAATGCTTCAAACAGGCGCTTGCGAAAGACAATCTCGGCTGTTATTTTGATACCGTCTGCTTTGCGGTATACGGCAGCGAAAGCAGCAAAAACTACCTCGCATTCAAGTCCGTCTTCGGATAAAATAAGAGCCCGTGTCTGTTTTGATCGCAGACACGGGCTTTTTTCGCCTGACTGTCAGTACCCGCTTACAACAAGAACAAAATCCCCCGTTATGACAGCAAGCGCGAGCAGGCTGAAAATAAACCAGATTGCGGGTTTCCCCTTGCCGACCGCCTTTGCAAGCAGCGGCAGAATCAGCTTTGCAAAAATCACGGCAAGCAGACCGAAGATCAGACTGCTGACGAGTGAGATGCGGTTCTGGATAGACAGGAACCAGCCCTCATAGGTCCAGTAGGTGCGGTGGAACAGAAATTCCAGCAGATACGAGCATCCGTATTCAAATACGCTTGCGATCAGCACACTGAGCGCAAAATACAGACCGCTGCTTCTGACCTTCCGCAGCAGCAGATACAGTCCCCACGCACCGAAGCCGTAGATCGGGCAAATGGTCAGATGCAGCATGCCGCGGTTATAGATTTTATGATAGAGGATGTAAACGCAGATCTCCTCATAGAGCCAGCCGCCGAAGGCAGCCGCAACAAATCCCCAGATCAGCAGTGAAAACCGCTGCCGCCAGTCCGCCTTCTGCATCGAATCCCTCCCTTTGCATGTTCCTGCCTGTATCATATCATACCCGCCGCTGCAATGCAAGACCTTTTCGCAGATTGTCACCGTTTGTAAGCAGATTGTAAGCCAATTCACAGCGGTACGGAGTCCGGAGCATCCGCCTTCGTTCCGCCCGCAATCCCCGTCCCCCTTTCTTCTATCTATTTTCCGGCTGCTTTTTTTTACTTTTTTCATCAGATTAACGATTGTATTTTTCGGGATACTGTGGTATAATAAGGAGTAAAACAAATGCCGCGATTTTTGCGGATGCTGCAACGCATAACAGAAAGGATGATGGTGAATGTTCAATGAATTTGCACCGGAATGGGAGGGCTTTGTCCCCGGAAAATGGAGCAATTCCTCTGTCAATGTCAGAGACTTCATTCAGAAGAACATCACGCCCTATGACGGCGATGCGTCATTTCTTGCAGGACCGACAGAAGCCACACAGAAGCTCTGGGCACAGGTTATGGAGCTGTCCCGACAGGAGCGTGAGGCAGGCGGTGTCCTCGACATGGATACCAAGATCATCTCGACGATTACCTCGCACGGTCCGGGTTATCTGAACAAGGACCTTGAAAAGATCGTCGGCTTCCAGACGGACAAGCCCTTCAAGCGTTCCCTCCAGCCGTTCGGCGGCATCCGCATGGCACAGAATGCGTGCAGGGAATACGGCTATGAGGTCGATCCTTCCGTCGTGGAGATTTTCACGAAATACAGAAAAACGCATAATCAGGGCGTTTTCGATGCCTATACGCCGGAGATGCGTCTTGCGCGGAAATCCGCAATTCTGACCGGTCTGCCCGATGCATACGGCAGAGGCAGAATCATCGGTGACTACCGCAGAATCGCCCTCTACGGCATCGACATGCTGATCGAGGACAAGGAGCATCAGAAGGCAACGCATTTCGTCCGCATGACCTCTGAAAATATCCGGCTGCGCGAGGAGCTTTCGGAACAGATCCGCGCACTCGGCGAACTCAAGGAGCTCGGCAGCATCTACGGCTTTGATATCTCGCGTCCGGCAAAGAACGCGCAGGAAGCGGTGCAGTGGCTGTATTTCGGCTATCTCGCCGCCGTCAAGGAGCAGAACGGCGCGGCAATGAGCCTCGGCAGAACCTCGACCTTCCTCGATATCTATATCCAGCGCGATCTGGAGCGCGGCATCCTCACCGAATCCGACGCGCAGGAGCTGATCGACCACTTCATCATGAAGCTGCGCATGGTCAGATTTGCGCGCACGCCCGAATACAACGCACTGTTCTCCGGCGACCCGACATGGGTTACGGAGTCGATCGGCGGCGTATCGGTTGACGGTCAGCATATGGTCACGAAAAACT
>CAMHUJ010000453.1 GCA_946188175.1 uncultured Ruminococcus sp. | reverse complement strand
CGGATGAACCGGCAGCAAGAGAATCCGGCGACTGCTTCTGTGTCCTGACAACAGCAGACGATTTTCTTGCGCGTGCGGAAACGATCCGCGACTGGATTCGGGCAGCCTATCCGGAGGAGACCTATCTGAATGTGCGCCTCGGTGCATTCCGTTCGGAGCAGGCGGACCGCAATGCGCGGTTTGCCATTGACCGTGCACGGTATGCGCTGAAGCAGATCAGGACCGACGAGCAGTTTTTCTCGGAATACGACAGCAGAATGAGCAGCGAATACAGCATGAAGCAATATGTGCTGAACAATGTCGAACGTGCTGTGAAGGAAGGACATATCAAGGTGTACTATCAGCCGGTTGTGCGGTCGGATGACGGCGCGGTCTGCGGCTGTGAGGCACTGGCGCGCTGGATTGACCCAGAGAAGGGCTTTATGTCTCCGGGTATTTTTGTTCCCGTGCTCGAGGAAGGCAGACAGATTCACAAGCTCGATCTCTGTATCTATGAGCAGGTATGCAGGGGCATCCGCGACTGCCTTGACAACGGCAGGCCTGCGCTGCCGGTTTCGGTGAATTTCTCCCGTCTGGATTTTGAGCTTATGGATGCCGTCGGCGCGCTGGAGCAGCTCGTGCAGAAATACGACATCCCGAAGGAATATCTGCATGTGGAGATCACCGAAAGTGCCATGACAAACGATGTGGACGGGCTGAAAAAGGCGATCAGCGTGCTGCATGAGAAGGGGTATCGGGTCTGGCTGGATGATTTCGGCGCCGGTTATTCCTCGCTCAATGTCCTAAAGGATTTCCGTTTTGATCTGCTGAAGCTCGACATGGAATTCCTGCGCGGATTTCATGACAACAAGAATGCGCGGAAGATCGTCGAGACGATCATCGAACTGGCGGATAAGCTCGATATGAAAACGCTCGCCGAGGGCGTGGAATCGGAGGAGGTTGCGCAGTTTCTGCGGGAGGCAGGCTGCGGCAGACAGCAGGGTTATTACTACGGCAAGCCGATGCCCTATGAGGATATCCTTGCAAAGCTCGAAGACGGATCCTTCCGCCTTGCAGACAATCTTTTGGAAGAATAAAACAAGCAGCCCTGCACGTCTTGAAAGCGTGCAGGGCTTTTCTTATCGCTTGAATTTGACTGCAAACCCGAGCCCGAGCAGCAGCACCAGAGCTGATACGCCGAGCAGGATATATGCACTTGTCTGATTCTGCGGCGTGCTGCCGTTCATACCGGGAAAGCTGCCGCTGCCGAACGACGGTCTGCCGCCTTGCTCCGAACGGTCCGGCTGACCGGAGGGTGCAGCGGCTTGTTCGCCGGATGCAGGCTTTTCCGGCTGACTGTCTGTGTCAGCATCGTCAGATTTCTTATCTGCCTGCTTGTCATCCGGCTGATTCTCGGATGCACCGCCTTCCGGCATGCTGCCGAATGAAAAATCATCGGGCATATTCTCGGGGTCAAAGCCTTCCGGCATATTGCCGGGGTCAAAGCCCTCGGGCATATTACCGTGGTCGAAGCCTTCCGGCATATTGCCGGGATCGAAGCCCTCAGGCATATTGCCGGGGTCAAAACCTTCAGGCATCTGCCCGCCGAAATCAGGACGTCCGCCGCCCTGTTTGCCGCCGCGTGCAGGTCTGTCACCGGAATCCTGTGTACCTGCCAGCATCTGCGGCGTAATGCTGTTCATGCTGTTGAAGGACAGCGCGGAGAACGCGGTCTGCTCTGTCTTTGCAGACTGTTTTTCCGCATCAGCCTCTTCTGCATCGCCGGAGCGGCTGCGTTTGCCGAAGGAATTGCCGCCTTTGCCGCCGCCGAAGCCGCCGCGCATGCCCATAGAGCCCATATCGGAGATATTCAGGTCTCCGGTGTCGATCAGCGCGCTGCTGTCGGAACGCTGTCCTTCGGTGGTCGAAGGAATCGTGCCGCCGAGCTGACCCTTGACGCTCTCCGCACGCAGCGTGCAGAACGATTTGATCGCAGATACGCCCTTCTGATATTCCTCATAGGTACAGAATTTCGTCGGGCCCTTCTGCACATACGAATCAATCATCGCTGCCGTATCGGTGATCAGCGTTTCAAAATCCACGCTGCTGACAAATTCGCTGAACAGATGATGATACTGCGCGAGATATTCCTCGCTGTCGAAGATCCATGCGATCATCGGGCGGTCGCTCATATCACCGGAAAGCGGTGTATCAATCGGTGCATTGACCGAGGAGGATGCATTTCCGCCTGAGAATGAGCCGTATGCCAGATTGTAATCCCACGGAATCATCGAAAGCTGACCGTCCTGCTCATAGAGATAGTAATTGTGAATCATCTGACCGGTATAGCTGTCGCCGTTTTGCAGGAACAGATGCACAACAAAATACCGCAGAACCTCATCGGTATCGACCGTGCTTTCGAGATCGGACTGCTCCGAGAGAGCTTTCAGCGAAGCGATCAGGCGCTTCTGATCGGCTTCCGTGACGGTTGTTTTTGCATTGTTGAAAATATTGGAATAGCTGCTGATTTCATCATCGGTATATTGCAGCTTGACATCGCTGCTGCCCATGCCGAAGCCGCCGCCGAAGCCGCCTTTGCCGCCTTCTCCGCCGCCGAAATCGGGCATGCCGCCCTCTTTTCCGAACATCTCAGAAGGTTCAAAATCCTCCGGCATATTCTCCGGATCAAACTGCTGTCTATCGCCGAAATCAGGCATGTTTCCGAAATCAAAATTACCGAAATCGGGCATTTCACCGCCGCCGAAATCCGGCCGTCCGCGGTGCTGACCGCGCTGTCCGGCATCGTTTTGCTGCTTTGCGTCCGCATCAGACTGCTGCGCTGTATTTGCATCCGTATCGGACTGCTTTCCG
>CAMHUJ010000452.1 GCA_946188175.1 uncultured Ruminococcus sp. | reverse complement strand
GACCGTCTACCGGCAGCTCGAAAAGCTCGAAGCCGAAGGGCTCGTCCGGCGCTATGCCCTCGATGACCGCGGGAGCGCCTGCTGGCAGTATGCCGGTGCGGAAGCAAAGGCGGGCAACTGTCATCAGCATTTTCATCTGAAATGTACCGTCTGCGGCACGCTCTTTCATCTCAACTGCGATCATCTGCATGAGATTGCCGATCATGTCGCGGCGGAGCATCAGTTTGTCATTGATCCGGCACGCACGATCTTTTACGGCGTCTGCGGTCAGTGCAGCACAATTCTTGCAGAACAGAGAAAGGATACCGAATGAAATCTATGAAAATACAGAAAATTTGTGCGGCTGCTGCTGCCATGCTCCTTTGCGGCACGCTGCTTTCCGGCTGCGGTGCACAGCAGAATGATGCACTGACCGTCGTTACGACTGTCTACACGACCTATGATTTTGCAAAACAGCTCACGGCTGCCTATGAGAAGCCGGTCGAGGTCAGGCTGCTGCTGACGCCCGGCGGCGAAAGCCATTCCTATGAGCCGACGCCTTCCGATGTTGCCGCGATCCAGAGCTGTGATCTGTTCGTCTATATCGGCGGCGCATCCGAAACATGGGCGGATAAGCTCATCGAAACCAGCCGGCAGAAAAAGGAGAATCTGCGGATGTTCGACTGTGTTGATCTGCTCGATGAGGAAACCGTCGAGGGCATGGAGCCCGAGGATGAACATGAACATGCGCACGGAGATGAACATGAACACGGGGACGAAGCGCATGACCATGAGGACGGGAAAATCGACGAGCATATCTGGACCGCGCCGCTGAATGCGGACAAAATGCTGACGGCGATGCAGGAGCGGCTCAACAAAATCGCGCCGAAGGAACAGGAACACTGCGATGCTGCCTATGAAAAGCTGCATGACTCGCTGCTGGCGCTCGATCAGCGCGCAAAGGAGATTCATGACAATGCAAAAAATGATACGCTGATCTTCGCGGACAGATTCCCGTTCCGCTATCTGACGCATGCCTACGGCTGGAAGTATTATGCGGCATTCGCAGGCTGTACGAGCGATACGGATGCCTCTCCCGCGACGCTTTCCTTCCTGATCGACAAGGTCAAATCGGAGAATATCAAGACCGTTTTCTATCTCGAAAATTCTTCGCGGAAAATCGCCGATGCCGTCTGTTCCGCGACCGGTGCAAAGGCGGAAATGCTGCAATCCTGCAACAATGTCTCGCGCATGGATTATGACGCGGGGATGCACTATCAGCAGCTCATGACCGAAAACCTCGATGCGATTGAGGAGGCATTGAACTGATATGGCTTATATCACATGCGAGGATCTCACGCTGCGCTATGAATCGCTGACTGTGCAGGAGCATCTGAGCTTTTCCGTCGAGAAGGGTGATTATCTCTGCATCGTCGGCGAGAACGGTTCCGGCAAGAGTACGCTGATGAAATGTCTGCTCGGCTTAAAACAGGCGGACGGCGGCAAGCTCAGCTTTGGCGACGGGCTCAAACGCAATGAGATCGGCTATCTGCCGCAGCAGAGCATGATTCAGCGGACGTTTCCGGCATCTGTGCGGGAGGTTGTGCTCTCGGGCTGCCTGAACGGACGGGCGGTTCATCCGTTTTATACGAAGGCGGAAAAGGCGCGCGCCGCCGAGCAGATGGAGTGCCTGAACATCACGCAGCTTGCGGATCGCAGCTACCGTGAGCTCTCCGGCGGTCAGCAGCAGCGCGTTCTGCTTGCAAGAGCGCTCTGTGCGACCAAAAAACTCCTGCTGCTCGATGAACCGCTGACGGGGCTTGACCCGCTTGTCGCCACGGAATTATACGGCATTTTGCAGCATATCCACAATGATCACGGCATCACGATCATCATGGTCACGCATGATGTCGAATGTGCGGTGCGTCACGCGAAAACGATCCTGCATATCGGCAAAAACGAGAGCTTTTTCGGAAGCTGTGCGGAATATGAGAAAAGTGCGGTCGGCAAACGCTTCCTCGGCGAAAATGCCGAGCCGGAGCACTGTGCGCAGTGTGCCGATCATCACCATGATGCGGAGGAGGGCGGCGGAAATGACTGATCTTTCGTTGATTCTGACGCCGGAATATATCTCCGTGATCCTGCTGCCCGCGCTGATTGCCGGTGTCGCGGTCAGTCTGTGCGCGAGCCTGCTCGGCGTCAGTCTTGTGCTGAAACGCTGCTCGATGATCGGCGACGGTCTGTCGCATGTCGGATACGGTACGCTTTGTATTGCCGCGGCAATGGGCTGGGCGCCGATGCAGGTGACGATTCCGGTCGTCATTGCGGCGGCGTATATCCTGCTGCGGCTCTCCGAGAACAGCAGAATCGGCGGTGATACGGCGATTGCACTGTTCTCAACATCGGCGCTGGCACTCGGTATTCTCGCGTCCTCAAAGGCGAATCTGACGACTGATGTCAGCCACTATATGTTCGGCAGCATCCTTGCAATGTCGCGCGGCGACGTCATTTTCAGCGTGATTCTGAGCATCTGCGTGCTGCTGGTTTATCTGCTGTTTTACGACAAGATTTTTGCTGTGACCTTTGACGAGAACTTCGCGCGGGCAACCGGTCTGAATGTGCGGTTTTACAATCTGCTGATTGCCGTGCTGACGGCGGTGACGGTCGTGCTCGGCATGATGATGATGGGTGCGCTGCTGATCTCCAGCCTGATGATTTTCCCCGCCGTGACGGCAATGCGGCTGTGCAAGCGATTCCGCGGCGTGGTGCTGACGGCAGTGATTGTCTCAGTGAGCTGCTTTTTGCTCGGACTGCTGTTCTCGCTGCTGTTTGATACGGCAGTGGGCGCGAGCGTCATCCTTGTGAATCTTGCAG
>CAMHUJ010000451.1 GCA_946188175.1 uncultured Ruminococcus sp. | reverse complement strand
GGACTGCCCGTCACGGTAATCGCTGCAAATGCATTTGCCTGTGATCATACCGAAGCAGTCATCAGCAGCGTGTATATCCCCTCCTCGGTCAAAACAATCGGCAAACTGGCGTTTGCGTATCAGAAAGAAATAAAAACCGTCACCTTATCCGAAGTCTGCCGACTTGAATCAGGACGGCGAAATCGACACGGAAGATGCAATGATTCTGACACGATATGTCAACGGCTGGGAAGGCTATAACAGCTATATTGTAATCGTCAGTTAAGCGGCTGTTTTGTATGCAGCCCCTAAAGAAATGATCCTGTTTTATCCGCACGGAAAACCCGCAGTTCAAACCGTGAACTGCGGGTTTCTTTCTGAAAAAGCGCTGCTGCCTGCTGCCGGCGGTTGACTTTTACAATCCGGTCTGATATAATGAAGCTGTATCACCGGCAGAAGCACATCCGCCGGAACCAAACGCAGTATACATCTATCTTGAATCAGGAGGCGCTTCCATGATCAATAAGCTGAAACAACATATTCGGGAATACTTTGTCGGAAAGGAGGAAATCGTCGAAAACGTGCTGATCTGTCTGCTTTCAGGCGGACATATTCTGCTTGAGGGGATTCCGGGTGTCGGCAAGACCACGCTCGCTTCCACACTTGCAAAATCCGTCGCATGCGACTTCGGAAGGATCCAGTTCACGCCGGATACACTCCCGACCGATGTCATGGGCTCTGAGATTTTCAATATGAAAACCGGTGAATTTGAATACCGCGAAGGCGCTGTCATGCATCAGATCGTCCTTGCGGATGAGATCAACCGTACCTCGCCGAAAACGCAGGCTGCCCTTCTGGAAGCCATGTCCGAGGGTCAGACAACCGTCGGCGGCGTCAGGCATAAGCTGCCGCAGCCCTTTATGGTCATTGCAACACAGAATCCGGTTGAATTTATGGGAACCTATCCCCTCCCCGAAGCGCAGATCGACCGCTTCATGATGAAAATTACCGTCGATTATCCCGGGGAGGAAGAAGAACTCCGGATGACGAAAAATATGCTTGACGGGAAAACCGCCGATACAGTCGAAAGCATCATCACCGCGGATGATATCGTCAGTATGCAGGCGCAGTGCGCGAATATCACGATCAAGGACGACGTCATCCGCTATGCAAGAAATATCGCCGAAATGACAAGAAACGAAAAGCGCTTTGTGCTCGGTGCAAGTCCGCGCGCCGTGCTTGCACTCGTCAAGGCATCACAGGCAAAAGCATTCCTCGAAGGGCGCGATTATGTCAAGCCCGATGATGTGAAAGCCGTTGCGCCGTTTGTTCTGGCACACAGACTGACGCTGACTTCCGAAGCAAAAATCGCAAAAGAAAACAAGGACGTCATTCTCCGCAAACTGATACGAAAATTCCGCTGTAATCATCACCCGCATGAACGATACAACCAAAGGATACGATTTATGACGAAGAATAAATGCATCTGGTTCTGCCTGTGGGTACTGTCCGTCATCGGCATCAGCTTTCGCGGCGGTGCCGTCACCTACGGCTTTTTCACAGTGCTGACCCTGATCCCCATGATTTCGCTGCTGTATCTGCTTGCGGTCTATATGATGTTCCATATCTATCAGGAGCTGGAACAGCGCTTTGTTTCCGTAAATGAGCCCGTGCACTACCGCTTTGCACTGGTCAATGAGTTTCCGCTCCAGTTTGTCAGCATCAGAGTCCGTTTTTTCTCATCCTTTTCATCTATCACCGATCTGGATGATGAAACCGAATACGAGCTGACGCCCCATTCCAGAATCGAAAAGGAAACAAGGCTGATCTGCAAATACAGAGGCGAATACGAAATCGGCATCAAGGAAATTGAAATACAGGATTTTTTCCGCCTGTTCCGGATAAAGTATAAAAACAAAGAGTGTATCCATGCAGTCGTCAGACCGCAGCTGGTCCGGACGGATACGCTCGGAGAAATTACGCTGTCCGATGCCGTTCGGGAAGCGCAGAGCAGCCGCTCCGAACCAGATATCCTGAGCAGAGAATATATCTCCGGCGATGATCCGCGGTTCATCAACTGGGCACAGTCCGCGAGAACCGGCAGCCTGATGACGCGAATCCTCACCGGCACAAATCATCAGGCGGTCGCGCTGATTACCGATACCTTCAGAGGCAGCAACGTGCAGGCTGAATTCCTGCCGGCGGAAAACAAAATCCTTGAGGTGACGCTGGCTGTCGCCTACTATCTCAGCAGAAATCAGATCTGTGCCGCGGAATATCATCTGGCAGAGGAGCTGGTCTGTCTGACCGTGGAAAACACGCAGCAGTTCGAGGAATTCTATGATGCTGTTTCAGAAACCGGATTCAGCAGCCTGCATACGCACCGGCTTTTATATGAAGCCGTCATGCGGAGAACGGATATCCTGGAAAGTGCCATGGTGTTTCTGATCCTTTCTTCATGGGATACGGAAACCGCTGCCCTGCTGAAGCAGCTGGATCAAAACGGCATGCAGACCGTGATCTGCTTTATCGGTGAAAATGAAAACAGCATGCCCGATCTTTCCGGCTGCAAAAGCTGTACATTGATTCCGGTTTCTCCTTTTGCGGCGCTGACAAAGGAGACGGGCGTATGAACAGATTATATGATATCATAACAATCCTGCCGCTGTCCCTGCTGTCGGTGATGCTGTGCGGCGGATATGCAGGGATGCCGGAGCACAGCCGCGCCGGATACATCCTGTGCCTGATCTTCACGCTCTTTCTGATTCTGCTCCGGAATATGAAGCGGAAGGAACGGCTTTGCAGCATCGGAATCGCAGCCTTCTTTCTCGGCGGACTGTTTCTCGCCGCAGGTGCGGAATACCGCGAGGTGTTTC
>CAMHUJ010000450.1 GCA_946188175.1 uncultured Ruminococcus sp. | reverse complement strand
AGCTCGATCCGGTTTATGCGGCATTGCAGAACGTCAGCGGCATTTCGATTGCCTATTACCGCGATGTCTACGAACCGGATATCTGGTATCTTGAAGTATCCGCGCCGGAAGCATCCAAATATCACGGCATTCAGAAGCTGAAAGCCCTGACGGGCGCAGAAAAAGTCGTCGGCTTCGGCGATAATCTCAATGATCTGCCGCTGTTCAGAGCCTGCGATGTTAAAATTGCAGTCGGGAATGCAGCGGATGATCTCAAGGCGCTTGCCGATCATGTGATCGGCAGAAACACGGAAAATGCAGTCGCAAATTATCTGAAATCAGACTATCACGGAGGGCAGCATGAAACGTAATACCGCGTTCACCGCAGTTCTGCTCGCAGCCCTGCTCTGCACCGGATGCGCCGGACAGAATGGCTCATCATCCGCCGGTGATCCGCCGGTCACGGATGCACCTGCTGCCGGAACGGAAGCAACCGAAGCCGAATCACCGGAAACAGATGCGCCGGAAAGCGAATCCGCCGCTGTGCAGACTGATGCACCGACTGAGGAGAATGCGCAGCCTGTCACAGAGCCGCCTGTCAGTCCGGCAGATGCAGCAACGCCCTTTGAAACGGTTACGGCAGAGGGCTGGTTTACGGCGACCGTCCGCGCAAAAATGCCGGACTATGTCTCCGACGATACCACGGAACGCGCTGCGGTCTTGCAGCTCTTTCAGGATGTTCCGTTTTTCATCATACTGTCGCCGGAAATCTGCGGTCAGCTGACCGTCGGTCAAACCTACGCATTCCATGTCAGCGAACAGGAAATCATGACCGAAAAATCCAATCTCTTTGAAGACGGCACACTCTCGCCTGAGGCGGTCATTCATTCCTATACACAGATCGACAGCGTCCGGACACCGGAGGAAGACGAGAGCGGTCTGGATTGCTGGCACGTATCCTATCAACCCGTATCATAAACGGTTCTGCAACAGAGCCGAATAAAGGAGAATACACATGAAAAAACTGATGCTTGGAAACGAAGCATTCGCCAGAGGTCTCTATGAGGCAGGCTGCCGGTTTGCATCCAGCTACCCCGGCACACCTTCCACCGAGATCACCGAAACGATTGCAAAGTACGACGAAGTCTATGCAGAATGGGCTCCGAATGAAAAGGTCGCCGTGGAATCCGCGCTCGGCGCATCCTTCGCGGGCGCAAGAGCATTTGCCGCGATGAAGCATGTCGGTCTGAATGTTGCAGCCGACCCGCTTTATACCGCTGCATATACCGGCGTCAACGGCGGTCTCGTGATCGCTGTCGCAGACGATCCCGGCATGCATTCCTCGCAGAATGAGCAGGATTCCCGTCATCACGCAATCGCCTCCAAGGTACCGATGCTCGAGCCGTCCGATTCGCAGGAATGCAAGGATTTTGCAATGCTCGGTTATGAGCTCTCCGAGGAATTCGATACGCCGGTGCTTGTCCGCACCGCAACCAGAGTTGCACACTCCCAGAGTGCTGTGGAGCAGCTGCCCCGTCAGGAAAAGCCGCTCAAGCCCTATGCAAAGAATCCGCAGAAATACGTCATGGTTCCGGCAAACGCAAAGAACCGTCACGTTGTTGTTGAGGAGCGCACAAAGGAGCTGATCGCTTACGCGGAAACCGCTCCGATCAACAAGGTCGAGGACAACGGCTCCGAGATCGGCGTCATTACCTGCGGTGCTTCCTATCAGTATGCAAAGGATGCACTCGGCAGCAAGGTCAACTATCTCAAGCTCGGCATGACAAATCCGCTGCCGGATAAGCTGTTCCTTGATTTTGCCGCAAAGTGCAAGACTGTATACATCATCGAGGAGCTTGACGGCATCCTTGAGCAGCACGCAAAGGCGCTCGGCATCGACTGCAAGGGCAAGGAGATCTTCGGCTGCATCGGCGAGCTGAATCAGGTCATTATCGCAGAGAAGCTGCTCGGCACGACGCCTGAAGTCACGCCGTATCCGGAGCAGCTGCCGATCCGTCCGCCTGTCATGTGCGCGGGATGTCCGCACAGAGGCGTATTCTATACCCTTGCAAAGCATAAGATCACAGTTTCCGGCGATATCGGCTGCTATACGCTCGGCGCTGCAAAGCCGCTGGAATCCATCGACTGGACGATCTGCATGGGTTCCTCTGTTTCCTGTCTGCACGGCTTCAACAAGGTGCTCGGCGAGCAGTCCCAGAACAAGACCGTTGCAGTCATCGGCGACTCGACCTTCATGCACACCGGCCTGAACAGCCTTGTCAATGTTGCGTATAACGCATCCAATTCCACAGTCATCATCCTCGATAACTCGATCACCGGCATGACCGGTCACCAGCAGAACCCGACAACTGGCAAAAACTTAAAGGGCGATCCGGCTGCCGCAGTCGATCTCGAAGCGCTCTGCCACGCAATCGGCATCAAGCGCGTCAGAGTCGCAGACCCCTATAAGCTCTCTGAAATGGAGCAGGCAATCACCGAGGAGCTGGCTGTCAATGAGCCTTCTGTTATCATCAGCCGCCGCCCCTGTGCACTGCTCAAGTATGTCAAGCACAATCCGCCGCTGCACGTTGAAAATGACAAGTGCAGAAGCTGCAAGATGTGCTTAAAGCTCGGCTGCCCTGCAATCTCCATGAAGGACGGCAAGGCATATATCGACCATACGCAGTGTGTCGGCTGCGGCATCTGTGAGGAGCTCTGCAAGTTTGGCGCAATCCAGAAATAATATCCGTGCGAAAGCGGCAAACGAATCATCCGCAGAATCCGCTGCGGACAAGGAGGAACAGCTATGAGGATTCCGATTTACTTTGGCACGCAGGAAAAGCTCAAAAAGGATCTCATGATCGGCATTGACTGGTG
>CAMHUJ010000449.1 GCA_946188175.1 uncultured Ruminococcus sp. | reverse complement strand
GTCAGCATAATAATCTGCCGGAACTGGCGGTATCGACGGTTGAACAGGCGCTCACAGGCTTCCGGCGCGGCAGCGACTACCTCATGGAGACGGCTCCGCCCGAAACTGACGGAAGGATGATCGGATTTTGATGCAGATACATCTGATTACAGTCGGCAAGCTCAAGGAGAAATGGCTCCGCGACGCCTACGCCGAATATGACAAGCGTTTGCAGCGCTACTGCCGCCTGACGCTGACGGAGCTGCCGGAGGCAAGGCTTTCCGAATCCCCTTCGGATGCCGAAATTGCTGCGGCATTGCAGCAGGAAGGGAAAACGATCCTCCATAGCTGCCGCGGCAAAATCATTGCCCTTTGTATTGAAGGAAAACTGCGCAGCAGCGAGGAATTTGCTGAAATGCTCGACAGTGCCGCCGTCTCGGGAGACAGCACCGTCAGCTTTGTGATCGGTTCGAGCTTCGGGCTCTCTGACGAAGTGAAAAAGGCAGCAGATATACGGTTTTCCATGTCCCCGATGACCTTTACGCATCAGATTGCCCGTGTGCTGCTCATGGAACAGCTCTATCGCGCATTCCAGATCAGTACCGGCGGAAAGTACCACAAATAAGGAGGGTTTCGTATGTTCGGTTTGATTCTGACAGAAGGCGCTGCCGCCTGCTTCATCCTGCTGCTCTGCTGCGTGGTCGGCATTGCAAACGGTCCGCTCGGCATGGTGTTCTTTTATGAGAAGGATGTGCAGCAGCGTATCATCGCGCACGGCATTCTCACCAAAGATCAGATTGACCGGCAGAAGCGGAACTTTCTGCTCTTCGGCGTCCTGCCGTTTTTCATCTTTGTGATGATTGCGGTTTACGGCATCAACGGCGCACGCGGATTTCTCAGCGGATTCTGGCAGATCTGCGTTCTGCTGCTGATCGAAGGGCTCTTCGACCGCCTGTTCATCGACGGCTGGTGGGTCGGTAAGACAAAGGCATGGCTGATTCCCAAAACGGAGGACCTCATGCCCTATATTCCCGATCATACCAGAAAAATGAAATGGATGTTTACCCTGATCGGTTCGCCGGTCATCGCACTGGTACTGTCGGGCGTCATGACGCTGATCATCACACTGGGCAGCCTTGTGTAAACTATTTAAAGGAGTGATATTCATGATTTATCCTGAAATTCAGGCAACTGCAAATGAAATCGCACGGCTCGGCAAGCCGCTGAAAATCTATCTGATCAGTCATAAGACAAACCACGCGACCAGTGAGCTCATCAGCTTCAAGCTCGCGGTGATCGTATCCGACAAGACGGCAAGCATCTCCGAGTTGGAATGCTTCCTCTATACCGCAGTGGACTGCAACTACCCCTATGACCTCGTGCTCTACAAAGAAAGCGAATGGGAAACGCTCTCCAATGATCCGCGGACATTTGCATGGTCCATTCGTGAAACCGGAGGTGTACTGTATGAGCAGGGGATTTCGTGACGGAGACAGCAAGCGCTATTTCGACTGGCTCTACTATGCCGCGATTGATCTGCGTGCGGCAAAGCTGCTGCTCGATGATGCGCGCTGCTATAATATCATATCGTTTCACTGTCAGCAATGTGTTGAAAAGGCGCTGAAGGGCTATCTGCTCTGGCGGAAGCATCATCTCTATGACGGACACAACCTGCCGTTCCTCTGCAAACAGGCAATGCAGGAGGACCCGAATTTCCGCGACCGCATCGCTCTGTGCAGCCAGATCAACCATTACTACATTGAATCGCGCTACCCTGCCGACTTCCTTCTTTCGCTTGATGAGGAATCCGTGCAGACGCTGATTGTCGAGACAACGGATATGCTGACCTTTGTCAACAGCCTTGTCAAGTTCGATTTCACCAGTTATCACGCGAAAAAAGCAGCCGTTTAAAGGAGATAATATGGAACGGGAATATAAATGGAAAATACCGCAGGATACCATGTCCGCACTCGCAGGATACCTGCATGAAGAACAGAAACGCGTTTCACATGAGACGCTTCGCATGGCGGCGATCTACTATGATACGCCGGATGATCTGGTCTACCGGAACGGCGCGGCACTGCGCATCCGGAAGGAAAACGGACGCTCTGTCGTCTGCATGAAGCGTACACTCAAGAAAGAGGGCGCGCAGGCACTCCGCGAGGAATATGAGGTTGAGGCGCATACGCTCGAAGGCGGACTTATCAAGCTGCCCGAAGCCGGTGCACCGCGTGAGCTCTGCATGATGCTCTCGAAGCAGACCTTCCGCGAGCTTGCAAGAACAGAGTTCATCCGCAACAGCTATCTGTTTGAAATCAGCGCAGATGCGGATTTTTCAGCAGAGTTTTCGATTGATATCGGTGTACTCGGCGCCGTCGGAAATATGCATCCCTTCGAGGAAATTGAACTGGAGCTGAAATCCGGCGACACGGCTGCATTCATTGCCTATGCCGAGATGCTGGAGCAGAAATTCTCGCTGATTCCGCAAAAACGCTCCAAGCTCGCGCGCGCGGTCCTTGCCGCCAGCACGGCAAAGTAATCATTCTCATCCGAGAAGGGAGGCGATTCTATCAAATCATCCTATATCGTTGATTCTGCTGTCAAAACAATCATCCTGCTGATCGCCGGTTTTACGCCGATGCTGTTCGCCGCCTGTATGGTCTACATGAGTCAGGATGATACCTTTGAAACACTTGCATATAGCATCAGTCTGCTGCTCGGCGGTGTCCTTTCCGCATGGATTGCAGACAAATTCTTCAAGGTACCGTTCAAGGATCAGTGCCACAGCCTGAACTTTCCCGTCATGCTGTTCGTGATTCTCGCGGCGGTGTTCTGGGGGATTTCCGCATGCTTTCTGTTCACGACCGATACGGGCAGATTTCCG
>CAMHUJ010000448.1 GCA_946188175.1 uncultured Ruminococcus sp. | reverse complement strand
TGACACCGTCAACTCCGTGCTGAAGGCACTGGCCAAAGTCTTCTTCTGGATCGGCCTTGCATTCGCACTGTTTGCCGCACTGCTGATGGCAAACTTCATTTCAACCAGTATCCACTACAAGCGGCAGGAGATCGGCATTCTCCGTGCGATCGGTTCGCGCTCGGCGGATGTGTTCCGTATCTTCTTCTCCGAGAGCTTGCTCATTGCGATGATCAACTTTGCGTTTTCCTCACTGTTCTGCGCCGCGGCAGTATTCGTGATCAACTTCCTGCTGCGGAAGCGGGCGGGCATCCTGATTACGCTGCTGCATTTCGGCATCCGGCAGATTGTGCTGCTGGCACTGATCAGTGCGGCAACCGCTGCCGCCGCCAGCTTCATTCCGGTCTGGCGTGTGGCATCCAAGCGACCGATTGACGCGATCCGCGACAAATAATGACAAATAAAATAGTAATCCCTGAAACGCCTGTGCCGGATTTTCCCTGTTTCTCTATCCATGAGCTTTAGAAAATTCCGGCGCAGGTGATTCAATTTTGTGCACTGTAACAGAAATTGCGGCTGATGCTTTCTTTTTTTCGCGTTTTCTGGTATGATAGAACCAGTTATAAGTTCTTTCGGAAAGGAGTCTGTGCATCATGGCAGGAGCAAGAGGCACCGGACCGCAGCGAAATGCGGGCGGCTCTGCAAATAAAAAAGGCAGCAATCGGAAAAAGCAAACAAAGCAGATGATCATTTTGGCAGTCATGCTGATTATCTGCGCCGCGTTGATTACGTGGACGGTTCTGCTGATGAAGGAAAAGCTCGCGCAGCAGCGCCAGATGACCGAGCAGGATTCTATGGTTGATCTGGTGGAGATGAGCCGCGGTGAAACAAGTGAAACCGCTGAGGTGACACATCAGACCGAAGTACCGGAGTTCACCGAAGCAACGACGACTGCGACCGCTTCCGGCACCGGCGATACATCAACGACCGCTACCACAATGACGTATGCAACCGCGCCGAAGCGCGTGACCGTTCAGACGGTCAGCTTCAGCCGGGTGACGCTCACCTCGACAAAGGCGCAGCATACCACAGCGGCAGGCGGAAAGCAGACAACACAGGCAGGTGCAAAAACCACGCAGGCATCCAAGACGACACAGAGCAGCAAGGCGACCTCGCAGACGACTGCTTCGACGGCGCAGACCACGCATACCGATGCGCAGAAGCTGACGCCGAATTCCGCACCGACTGCGGCGCAGCTTCCGTTCAATGAACTGCTTGCGCTGTATCTCGGCGCACAGGCGCAGGGCAATTCCGCATATTTTGTGGACGGCGATACCCCGACGGTCGTGCTGCACAGTGATAAGGCATACCGCATTGCAACGGCGGCGGATGATTATGCGATGACGCACTGGCTGGGCGGTACCGGCGGCACGGACGATAACCCGTGGCAGACCGACAAACCCTATACGCTGAAATCATATCACGACGGCGACCCGTATATCTATTATACAAGCAACAGCGGTGCCGGCGGCGAGTATCAGGTCATCGGCTACTATAACTGCAAGACCGGCGATAATATCTGGGCGCGTCTGCACTATTTTCAGGTCGGTGTCGGCTGGCAGGCGGAGTACCATATTATGAACAGCAAGAACGGTACGACGACCGAGCTGTTCACCAGCACCTCGGATGCAGAAGCACTGTATGAATCCAATGCTGCGATTGAGCAGCTTGAAAAGGATCTCCGGAGCCTCGGCATGTCCGCGGGCAGCTGGAACAGCTATACCTCTTTGGAGCCGAATCAGCAGGGTGATGCACTCTGGAGCAAGGCGGGCGAGCATAACAAGGGCTTTGCACCGCAGTCCGGCGAGACCTGCGGCGCAGTCAGCGGCACGGGCAATGCAACGGTATATTCCGCTGCGAATACGACCTCTGCGGCGGCGGCATCGCTTCCGGCAGGTACGCTCCTGAGCATCCCGAAGAACGCCGTTCCGGTCGGCACGGATATGGTTCCGGTGCAGGCGAAGATCAACGGCACATGGGTCTCCGGCTATATGCAGCCGCAGGATGTCCTTGCATGCGCGGAATAATCACATAACAGCAAAAGCACTTCCGGTTCGCTGCCGGAGGTGCTTTTTTATCGGAGGGATCTGCATGCAGACGCATATTTTATTTGCGTATTATGATACGGCGGCAGGATTGCTCGAAACCGGCTGTACAGCGGATACGGTCTGCATTCTGCGGTTTGCCGCAGGACCGGTGCATCCGCATCAGCCGACGGCGCTTTCCGACCGGACGGCGGATGAGGTGCGCGCGTATCTTGCGGGCAGGCTGCGCAGCTTTTCGGTTCCCTTCCGGATTGAGGGCACGGATTTTCAGCGTGCATGCTATGAAGCGGCGCGGAAAATCCCATACGGCGGGACGCGCACCTACGGACAGATCGCGGAGGCGGTCGGGAAGCCGCATGCGGCAAGAGCGGTCGGGGCGGCTATGGCGAGGAATCCGGTCTGGCTGCTTGTACCCTGTCACCGCGTCTGCGGCAGCGGCGGCAGTCTGACCGGATATGCGGGCGGCGTGGAATGCAAACGCCGTCTGCTTCTGCTGGAGCAGCAGGGGATACCGTTCACCAGATAATATAGGCGAGCGCGAGGAGCAGCTTGCGGTCGGCATGCTCCTGCCAGAGCAGACAGAGCAGTGCGAGCAGCAGCAGAGTCTCCGGATCGGTCTGCCGGAGGTGTGCCGTCAGTGCCGCGGCTGCGTCCTGCGCGGGATGCTCCGGCTCCGGCGTATGTACGCGCGGCGCATCGCAGGGGACGTCTTGTGCCGTCGGCGGATTGCAGCGGCTGCTGCGCATACACCAGACCGGAATACTGTTTGCCATGAGACGCC
>CAMHUJ010000447.1 GCA_946188175.1 uncultured Ruminococcus sp. | reverse complement strand
ACAGCCGCATCACAGAGTATGATAAGGTCACGCTGCGCAACGGCGGCGACGGCTATGATGCGGTCCGTTTCCGCGATGATCTGAATGCATATCTTGCAGACGGTCTGCAAATCGGCACACAGGCAAAATATGACTATGTTGCATTCATCGACGGCGAATTCTGGGGATATTATTCGATGCAGGAAAAGCTCGGCGACGACTATCTCGCATCGCATTATCACATTCCGAAGAAAAACATCACGACAATCAAAAACACACTCGGCGAGGGTGACGCAGCAGTGTATCAGTCCTATTTTGATTTCTATGACTGGGCAAAGGGCGCCGACTTCACGGATGCCGGAAATTACAGCAGATTCTGCGAAATGATCGACGTACAGAGCATGATCGACTGGATAGCCGCGGAGAGCATCATCTGCAACTGGGATTCGCTGATCCATGTCAATAATACGATGATCTGGCGTGCAAATAAAACCGATGCATCCAATCCGTATGCGGACGGCAGGTGGCGGTTCCTGTTATATGATACGGAGTATTCGACACATCCGCAAATTACGGCTATCTCTGCAATATGGACCGCTCCGGCGAACCAAACAGCTTCGGCACGCTGTTTTACCGGCTGCTTAATAATGCATCGTTTGCCGAACAGTTCCGTGTATCCTATGAGGAGGCATTGCAGGAGCACTTCACCGCGGAACGCGCCAACGCGCAGATTGACCGGTATATGGAACGGCTTTCGGCGGTGTATCTTGCGACCTCCGACCGCTTCGGCATCGGGATAGATGCAGAAAAGCAGACAGTGCTGACGAATGCGGTGCGCGATTTCTGGGCACGCCGCGCTGCATATGCTGCGGCAGACCTGGAAGCCTGTCTGCGCGAATACGCCGGTTCCTAGCAACGCATCATAATAAAAACGAGCTGCCGTCCGGTCGGGCGGCAGCTGACTGATGTAAAAGAAAAAGCCGTATTTGCATCATTCCGACGCAAACACGACATTTCCTGGGCAGGTGGGTAGAGGGATTCGAACCCCAAAGGTCCTATCTATATTTATCGTATTTACGCGGTTTTCACGATACACCTCGTGTGATTCTGCGTTTCTGTGTGATTTTCAGAAGTCTGCTGTTCTGCCTTGCATTCTGCAACCAGAGCGTTCATGAAGTCATCAAACACCTTCATGCCTTCGACCAGTTTGCTCTTCGGCGTGCGGATATAAACCTCATCGAGCACCTTACTAGTAGACCATCCGCCGAGCATCTGCAGAATCTCCTTGCGGACACCGAGATCATTCATCGCGGTCGCAAACTGTGCCCGAAGCTCATGAAAGGTCATTTTGATGCCGTTTCGCTTAAGAATCCGGTCATATCGGCGCTTTACGGCTTTGTAGCTCTCGTCAATGATGAAATCGTCCTCATTGTCATGCTGTTTTGCCTGAATCAGATCAAGCAGATATGCAGGCATCGGGATATCGCGCGTGGATTTGGGCGTCTTGTTCCGTTCCTGCAAGACATCCTTGCCGTTGACACAAATCCTTGCACGATGAAGCGAAATGAACCAGCCGTCATCCGTTTCACGCAGATCGCTGTACCGCAGACCGCGCACCTCACTAATACGCATACCGCCGCACCAGACCGCAAGCAGACAAGGCAACTCCACGCTGGACCCGATCAGAGCCGACAGCACCTTTTTTAGATCCGGCAATTCACTATGCGACACTTTTTTCGGCGGAAACCGAAAATGAGAGCTGCTCGGAATCTCCACATCAAACAAAGCCAACGCTGCGCGAACAAGATCAAACGCAGATTTGATCGACTTATAACCGAGCCCACGCTCTGCATCTGCATTAATCGCGTATTGAATGTCAACGCGCCTGACCTTCGTAATCGGGATATCGTGCAGGGTACTGAGTCGTTTCTTTGCACAGTTCTCATATCCATAAATCGTAGATGCAGAAAGAATATTTCTGCGGCTTTCGATATACGAACCAAGTGCATCCATCACGGTCATCTTGTCGGTATTGAATTCCGGCGGTCTGTCGGTCAACTCCGATGCGAGTCTCAAAGCTTCCCATTCAGTTTTTGCGCAGACGGATTTCATGATACGCTTGCCTTCTTCATCATGACCAAGCAATACCTGAACACGATATTTACCGGACGGTAACTTATATGCTTTCATACACATTCCTTTCCGGGCACGGAATCATGGCATTCAGCATCTCCATGATACCACATTCTGCCCATCCTGTCAACCCTCACCCCATAAAATCAAGGAGTAAACTGTTTTCTTTCTCATTCATCATTGAAAAAGAATATTCAGGAACAGCCACTTCGGTTCGCCGGAGCAGCTGCATTTTTGTGCCCGGAAATCGGCTAATAGCAATCAAGACTCGGTTTGTATCTCATGTTACCTCCCGTTCTTATCTCCTCCTTGTTCCTGCATTATAGTACCCGTTCGGAATCGACTCCGCATACTTCTTCTCATTCTCCCTTTCAACCATATCCTGAATATACGTCCCGGCTGCAATGCGTTCTGCCATGTCAAGCATATCTGCTGCTTCCTTCAGCTTGTCGCACATCTCATTATGCAGGTTTCTCGCTGCTTCCATTTTTTCGTTTTCTTCCGGCGTGCGTCTTGTGATTCTTGCTAACTGATCGACAGTCTGTGCAGCCTCTCGTTCCAGATCGGTCAGTTCCGAGAATGTTCTGCGCATGGAATTCAGCGTTTCACCTTTGTTGAGTGCTGCATTCAGCGCAGAGATCTTATTCAGCTCTGCATCGTTCACCCAGGTCAGCGGTCTGTCCTGCCGCCGCTTGTGTACCGGAAGACTGTAAGGCACAAACACTTCCATGTATTGCAGCATGGTCATCAGCACCGCCTTGTT
>CAMHUJ010000446.1 GCA_946188175.1 uncultured Ruminococcus sp. | reverse complement strand
GGATCGCGGCGAAGCGATATCCCGTCTTCTCCCCTGTTTGGTTCAACACTATAACAGCCAGGAAGCCCTTGAATTAGACCTGATTCTCCTGAATGTCACTGCCCGACAGCTGAATGATAACGAAATCTGGCAGTCGTATCAGCGATTAGATCAATATTTGAAAAAGCAAAAGGCCGAAGGGGTAAAATTCGGCAGTATGCGTGAAGAACTTGCACGGCAGCTGCATTTATCTCGCTCACAGGTTAGTAAATTGCAGCATATCAGCAGCAGTGCTTCAACGGAAATACAGGAAGCGGTATCTGACGGTAGGATCTCTATCAATACTGCGAATGAGATTGCAAAGCTGGAACCAGAGCAACAGCAAGTACTGGCAGAGGGTGATTTACGAGAAATAACGCCCAAAACAATAAGGGATAAAGCCGTAGATGATGCTACTTCTGCTCCGAAAGATTTGATGAGTTGCGTGACGCTGCACTGCATAAGAATAGCGTTGATTTTGTCAATGAACTCCACAGGAAGTGTAGAAATAACTATTTGACTGTTGATGAAGGAATAGCAATTGAATGCGGTTATGACCGAATTACTATTTCTTTTTCCAATCCGGCAGATTTCCGAAATATCAGGAGTATTTGGCTAGCATGGCGTACAGCCGGTAAATATGTGCAGTCATGGATCAAGGAGTCAGTATCAGATAAAAGAAAAACAGATAAAGTTGACACACCTGTCACATTTGATACTCAGGAAAAATGCTCAGAAGCAATACATTCCTCACTGCATGATAAAGACGATATACTGTTTGATTCCGGATGTTTCAACGAAATCGCTCTCGGCTATCTGACGCTTACACTGCAAGCTATGGGAATGCAGTCAGGTACTGTGCTGGCAGCGCAGAAAGCTATGAACAGCATCTTCGACAAGTATAATTCCGTCGCGGCGCGAAAGGCCTACAAAGAAAGCTGAACGGAGGTGGCTGAAATTGGATACCATGTTTTCTGAACTATCCGGAAAGCTGAAAATGCATCTCGTGCTGTTTGGACTGGAGATTCATGCACTAAAGATTCTGACTGCTGACGGGACTCCGAAGCCGTATTCGCAGGCAAGCAAGGACGACCCATGCGAAACCTTTTATTATGATGATACCTGCCGCCGGGAATATCGGGAGCAAATCGGCTATCCGCTCCTGCATGACGGCATCACCCCGCATGAGCATGAAGAGCTGAATGAACCGCTCAGCAGTCTGTATTGGGAAGCGCATCAGGAACTGTCAGGATTACATATTGATGTAGTACTTTCTGATAAAAGCGGCTGGTTTCTTCTCTTGTATGCTGATGGCATCGAAGGTGCCTTGATTAAAAACGGTGAGATATTCTGGCAGTAATAGAAACGGAGGAAAACATGAAAAACAAAAGAAGTCTGACAGGACTGACATTTGCGGTTACCGCAATGCTGCTGACAGCCTGTGGCAGAACAGAGATCAATGCTAACGATTACCTTTCGGCTGAGACCAGCGGAACGGACGGACACGGTTCAGTCGTCTGGACGCTGGATGCCGATACAATGGTGCGGGACAATCATGATGCATTCAAACTGAAAGAAACAGCGTCACAGGCGGAGTATCAGCGAACCGCCGCAGATGTGAACGACAATTTGTACGGCGCGTTCGATCGTGCAGAGAGCCTCGCAAACGGTGATACCGTTACATTCGTCTGGAATACTGACCATGTAAAGGCTTTGTAAAAGGCTTATAAGATCAGACTGCGGACCGACAGTATAGAATTTCCTGTGAACGGCTTGCCAGAGACGCAGCAGCTTGACCCGTTTAACTATGTGACAATCGACTATCAGGAGTATGACGGTGAAGTGCTGGTTATCATCAAACCGACCGGCGATATTCCGTTCTGGCTGGATTTCATGGTAAAAGAGCAGGATGCGCTGCATCCGGGTGATGAATTTACAGTGAAGGTCGGTAAGACCGTAGATAATCAGGAATTGACGGAGGAACAGCTTGCTGCGTTTTGTCTGGATCAGGGGTATGAAATCACAGC
This sequence comes from uncultured Ruminococcus sp., assembly GCA_946188175.1. GTDB lineage: Bacteria > Bacillota > Clostridia > Oscillospirales > Ruminococcaceae > Firm-04. Next base: position 841 of record CAMHUJ010000446.1, on the reverse strand, counting down.
TTATGAAAAGGTATATCAGGTACCGGATACGCTGCAATGACTGATTCCTCGATATGGTGACAGACCTGTCACCCCTGTCTGAATAGTACGATCAGCACTGATACTTCCGAGAAACAGGACTCATCTATGTGCCGGATCAAGCGCCTCTTCCGAAAAATGTGATCTTCCTATTAACAATCGCACACAATTATAGTATAATATTATGTGTGGTTGTCAATCGGAGGTGAGAACATGAATGAATTGACGATAATTCGGAATATGGCTGCTGCATCATCAAATGGAATACTGACAAGCAAACAAGTGAGAGATGCCGGAATCCATCCATTCTATCTTCAGCAGCTTGTTCGCAACGGTGAATTGACTAGAATCATCCGCGGACTATATATGCGCAACGATGCGTGGGAAGATGAGCTTTTCCTTTTTCAACAGAGATATCAGCGAGGATTTTTCTCACATGATACAGCCCTCTATCTGCACGGCTTTTCAGATCGCACACCCGCCAGGTATACTATGACATTCCCCGTCAGTTACCATTCTGAATCAGTTGAATCTGAACCGCTGATCATTCATCGAACACTACCGAAAACCTATCAGCTTGGATTGACGGAGATTCAGTCCCCAAGCGGCAATCCGCTTCGGGTTTACGATCTGGAGCGCACCCTCTGTGACATTGTACGCGGTCAAGGCAGCGATGTGCAGATTGTGAATGCCGCGATGAGAAATTATGCTGCATCAAAAGAAAAGGACATTCACAAGCTCATGCAGTATGCCGATCAGCTCCGCGTCAAATCCAAAGTATTGCGTTATATGGAGATTTTGCTTTGACTATACACAAAATCTG
>CAMHUJ010000445.1 GCA_946188175.1 uncultured Ruminococcus sp. | reverse complement strand
CAGCTCCTATCTCCTAACTCCTAACTCCTCACTCAAAAATCCCTTCCTCCATACATAAACAAGCGCCGCTCAATTCACGCTGTTACGCAGAAATTGAGCGGCTGATTTTATGATATCAAAACCGGGCTTCCAAAGGGATAAATTCCTTTGGCAGGGTTTGGGACAGTTTGCGAAGCAATACTGCAGCGTCCAAATTATAAATCCGTCGGAGACACCTCTTACACTGCGGCGAAGCCTTTTTCGAGGTCGGCGATGATATCATCGATGTGCTCCGTACCGATCGAAAGACGGATCGTAGCCTGCGTGATGCCTGCTGCGGCGAGCTCCTCATCAGAGAGCTGCGAATGCGTTGTCGTTGCCGGATGAATCACCAGCGACTTGACATCCGCGACATTTGCGAGCAGCGAGAAAATCTCCAGATGATCAATAAACGCATGGGCTTCCTTCTGACCGCCCTTGATCTCAAAGGTAAAGATGCTGCCGCCGCCGTTCGGGAAATACTTTTGATAGAGTGCATGGTCAGGATGATCCGGCAGAGACGGATGATTGACCTTTGCGACCTTCGGATGATTCTTCAGATATTCAACAACCTTCTTCGTATTCTCCGCGTGGCGCTCCAGACGCAGCGAGAGCGTCTCCGTACCCTGAAGGAGCAGGAATGCCGCAAACGGCGAAATCGCAGCGCCCTCATCGCGCAGCAGAATCGCACGGATATAGGTCACGAATGCTGCCGGACCGACCGCATCCGCAAAGGAAATGCCGTGATAGCTCGGATTCGGCGCAGCGATCGGTGCATACTTTCCGCTTGCCTTCCAGTCAAACTTACCGGAATCCACGATCACGCCGCCGAGCGTCGTGCCGTGACCGCCGATAAACTTCGTAGCAGAATGAACAACGATATCCGCGCCGTGCTCAATCGGGCGAATCAGGAACGGCGTACCGAAGGTATTGTCGATGACCAGCGGCAGACCGTGACGGTGTGCGATTTCCGCTACCGCATCAATATCCGGAATATCGGAATTCGGATTGCCGAGCGTTTCGAGATAGATCGCCTTGGTATTCTCGCGGATCGCGCCCTCGATCTCTGCCAGATTATGCGCATCGACGAAGGTGGTCTCAATGCCGAACTGCGGCAGGGTATGCGAGAGCAGGTTATAGCTGCCGCCGTAGATCGTCTTCTGTGCGACGATGTGATCGCCTGCCTGTGCAAGTGCCTGAATCGTATAGGTGATTGCAGCCGCACCGGATGCCAGTGCCAGCGCCGCGACGCCGCCCTCAAGCGCTGCAATGCGCTCCTCAAAGACGCCCTGCGTCGAGTTCGTCAGTCTGCCGTAGATATTGCCCGCATCCGCCAGACCGAAGCGTGCCGCTGCGTGCGCAGAATTCCTGAAAACATAGGAAGTGGTCGCATAGATCGGAACCGCTCTTGCGTCCGATGCCGGATCGGGCTGCTCCTGCCCGACGTGAAGCTGTAAAGTCTCAAATTTATAATTGCTCATTTTCATATACCTCATTTCATAATTTTGAGCGGCAGTGCCGCAGATGTTGTTTCGGAATGTGCATCCTGCACGGGGGTTCGGTTCGCGTCAACAACAACAGAGGTACATTCGTCCGAAGCGGTAATTGCTCCGGTTCAGATCGGGAAAGAGAATATTCATATCCAATCTCCTTGTATTTCTACTTGTTTAGTAGGATTATGGTGCTATTATAGCATACCGCAGCCGGATTGTCAAGCATTTTTTCCGGATTTCCCGCAATTCGTATGTTCTCACAAACCTATAGGATAACTAGGTATTCTTTTTGTCCGATTGCAAAGCACCCAAGAACCGCAAAGGTTCTCAGGTGCTTTGTTTCTGCTGTAAAAATGCGGATTATTCATCCAGTGTACGGGCGGTCAGTCTTGCGCGCTCGCCGAGATCGCTTCCGGCGCCTGCCTTGCCGATCTTAAATGCATTCTGGTCATAGTGCATACGGATCACGAATGCAACCAGACCCGGGTTGTTATCGACACGCAGATTCATTCTGACGGTATCGCCCGGCTTTGCGCTGATCGTGTCCGGTGTCAGGGTCATTTCGGTGCCGAGTGCCGGAATCTCAGGCTGCTCGGTATTGATGCAGATATAGCCCGGACGGAACTTGACGTTCTCGAGCTTTGCAGCATTTTCATCCGTATTTGCGCTGTAGTTGGAAAGGTCTGCGAAATAGACCTCGACCGGATACACACCGTCCGGCGTATCCTCCTTGACCTTGATCTCGAATTCCAGCAGGTTGCCGTCAAAGACGAAGTCTGCCTGCTCGGAAATATCGAGCCAGTATGCCTGATAGGTCTTGATGCTCGGGGTATAGCCCTTTTCATAGACAGCGGCATTGGTTTCACCGGTGTAAAGCTCGGTCGCCTCCTCGCCGTTTGCCTCGGTCACGGTTGCGCCGTTGATATCGGTCTTTGCGATGTAGATTTTGCCGTCGTCCGCTCGCTTCGTCGAAACGATCGCATCATCTTCTTCCAGCTGCGGCTGCTCAAACACCAGCATATGGTTCTGTGCGCCGTTCGGGTCAATGACGACGCCCTCATCTACCGGTTTGCTTTCGCCGTTATTGCCCTGCGCCTGCTGATTGCCGTCGTCGGGATTTGCGGCAGAATCGCCGTTTTCCTTGCTGTCTGCGCTCTCGCCGGCACTGCTTTCGGCAGTATTGCTGTCGCCGCCCTCGATCTTCTCACCGCAGGCGAATGCCGGAATTGTCATTGCAGCAGCAAGCAGTGCCGCAAGAATCCGTTTATTTCTGAACTTCATGTAGAACTCCTTTCAGACTGTCTGTATCAGAACACATCTCTCTCCGAAATTTCCCGTGCAACGTGTACACGTTCGTTTATTATTATACTCTTTCCAAGTC
>CAMHUJ010000444.1 GCA_946188175.1 uncultured Ruminococcus sp. | reverse complement strand
TTTCAGGTTTTGAAAAGAAATGGAACGGCAGCGTGACACTGTTTCAGGAATCGCCCGCCTGCACTGGAAAAAGCTATGCGGATGCGACGGAAAAGTCCGTCTGCTCGGTGCTGGGACTCGGCACAGACGGACGCTTCGTCTATGAAATGGAACTCACAGACGGACGTTTCATCACAGCGGATGATTTGCAGCAGCAGCAGCCCGTCGCGGTGATTTCTTCCCTAACGGCAGAACTCTGCTTCGGCAGAGACGATCCGCTCGGACAATACATCTGGTTTGACGACGAGCAGAATATTCCGCATCAGTTCACGGTTGTCGGTGTATACCGATATGCAGGCAATAAATATTCAACGCCCGAACAGAACCGGCTGCTTGCAAATCCCACGGTCTATATCCCCTATACCTGCTGGCAGGCGTACTTTCCTGACATTCCGAACAACACCGATATTGTGCGGTTCAACACGACCGGTATCTCGGATGTCAATATGCTGCGCAATATCGCACAGACCTATTTTTCCTCTCTGATGCAGCATGACGGTTGGCATATCGAGGTGATGCTGATGAGCGATGCATTGCAGTCCATACAGAAATATGTGGACCTGCTCAAAAAGTTTATCACTGTTATTGCGATTGTATCCTTTCTGATCGGAGGCATCGGCATCATGAATGTCATGCTGATCGGTGCACAGGAACGAATCTGCGAAATAGGCATCAAAAAGGCGCTCGGTGCCCGGAACAGCATCATTATGACCGAATTCTTCACCGAAGCGGTGATCATAGCGGTCGGCGGTGCGGTGATCGGTGCACTGCTCGGCATACTTATCTGCTATGATCTGGCAAATCTGATGACAGTCATCAGCAGGCACATCCCGACACTTGAGCTGACACCCGTGCTGTATATTCCGATTCGGGCAATTCTTGCAGCATGCGGCGGCAGTCTGCTGCTCGGCATACTCTGCGGCGTGTTGCCTGCAATGCGCGCAGCCCGTATGCATCCCGCAGATGCGCTGCGCAGCGATGCACACTGAACAACAGTAGCCGGAGCAAATCGACTAAACTGAATATAATGCAAAGAACCCCTCTGCACCGTTCGCAGAGGGGGTTATTGTACCGGCAGCGCAGTCTGTTGCAAACCGCTGCCGCAGATGTAAATGCATCAATATCTCACAGCTCGTACAAAGACACTTGAAAATGATATAAGCGTCAATCATCCCACATCTTAAAAGTAAGCGTGTAACCGTTTGAAACATCTTGAGCACTGTGAAAAAATGACTCTATTTCTTCACGTGTACTTCCGCAACGGATATCGCCGACAAACATGATCAGATTGTCATATCTATATTTGTATATATGGAGCGCAGTTGGTAAGCACCTTCAAGTGTCAGATAGGCAACGGTCTATCAGTATCATTTGTTTATCCACTCGATGCTTGCAATGGCATTCAAGGAAAACCTGATACCGCGCAACTACGCAAGTGCAGCGATGCCGCCGAAACGCAACCAGAAAGAGGTTCAGGCACTCAACGAGGATGAGATCACCGCTTTCTTTTCGGCACTCTACGCAGACAACAAGCACTATATGTATCAGTTGCTGTTCAGTCTGATGCTTGCCACAGGATGCCGCATTGGGGAGATTTGCGCATTGACATGGGACAATATTGATTTTGAGATGAATCGTATCCACATCTGCCGGCACTTTGTGAAGAGCGATTCCGGTTCCCGTCTCCAGGACGGCAGCAAGACGAATGCCGGTGATCGTTGGCTGACGCTTGATGACGGCATTATGGATATGCTCCGCGAGTATCGTGTCTACTATCTCAAAAAGGCGGAGAGCTACGGCAGCAAGTGGAACCATGAGGAAAATGCTGTGTTCTATGCCGAAAAGCGGTACGGCGGCTGTATCAATCCGGATACGGTTCGTGCATTCTTGCAGCACTTCACCAAGACGCACGGACTCCCTCGAATACATCCGCACATGTGTTCCGTCATACATCGGTGAGTCTGCAATTACAAGCCGGCAGTGCCGGCCTCCAATGATCTAAAGCTCTCCGGAAGAAAAAACGAAACATAAAGAATACTGCACTCAGCTTGCTTTTTGTGTGATAATATGCTATAAGCGGGCAGCGCCCGCCTCCAATGATCTAAAGCTCTCCGGCAGAAAACCCGAAGCATAAAAAATACTGCTCTCAGCTTGCTTTTTGCAGGAGAATATGCTATAATAGGAATGTTGAGCAAACGGAAAGCGAGGTACTGCGATGTTTCTGCGGCCGCATCATCTGCTCTGTATGCAGAAATTTTCAGGGCACGGCTACAGTCTGGCATTCACGGCACATATGACCGCTCTGCTGCATAATCTGCATGCGCATCCCGATACACCGGTCACGCTGATCTGCCGCTGTGATGATCTCTGCGCTGCCTGTCCGCACAATCAGGACGGTATCTGCGAATCCGCGGAGAAGGTCGCACGGCTCGATGCCGGCGTACTGAACGCCGCTTCGCTGTCTGCGGGCGAGACCGGTTCATGGAACGCTCTGACGGAACGGGCACGCCGCAGCATCCTGCTGACCGATGCATTTCATTCAATTTGTGCCTGCTGCGAATGGTACCCGCTTTGCAGGCAGACGGAGGCTGAATATGAAAGATAATCTCAAATCTGCACAGAAATTCCGTACCGTTGATCTGGCATATATTGCCGTCGGCGCGGCGCTCATTGCCGCATGCTCATGGATCAGCATTCCGCTGACCGTCCCCTTTACGCTGCAAACCTTCGCCGTCTTTTTTGTCCTTTCGGCACTCGGCGGCAGGCGCGGCACATGGTCCATTCTCGTATACATCCTGCTCGGCGCAATCGGCATGCCTGTATTCGCAGAGTTCACATCCGGCATTGGCGTTTTGC
>CAMHUJ010000443.1 GCA_946188175.1 uncultured Ruminococcus sp. | reverse complement strand
TTTCTTCTTTTTCTATCCGGCGGCCGCTGTAAACAAGTCGCCACTTTATATTATAGCATACTATCTGCGAAAATGCAAGCTGACTGCGGCATTTTTTATGATACAGCCCGTACATATCAAAGCAGGAAGGAGAAAGGAGGAGGGAGAAAAGATTTTGAGACAGGAGCTTTTGAAGTACATATCATACATAAAAAACCGCAGAACCGATCCGCGACCGGTTCTGCGGTTTGATGATTATTTTGCCTGATGCATCCGGAATCAGAGCGCCTTGCCCATTTGATCCGGCGTCACGAGCTTTGCGATCAGCTTGAGAATGCGAAGCACATCATCGCTGTCCAGCGCATTGTTTCCGTCGCAGTTCGAGTTCAGCTTGCCCTGCGCGTCGATCTTCGCCCCAGAATCCTCAGCAAGATAGCGGCTGAGAAGAACAGCATCGGAAACATCCACGGTACCGTCGCAGTTGGTATCACCGTAGAGAAACTTGTCACCCCCGACAGGCTTGGTGCTGTCCGAAGTGGATTCCGTAGACTTCGGCGTGGTTTCGCTCGAGGTCGTGGTCTCAGAAGACGGCTTCGTGGTTTCGGTGGACTGCTTGGTCGTTTCGGTCGTCTGCTTGGTGCTCTCGGTAGACTTCGGCGGCGTGACCACAGATTCTCCGCGGTCTGCACCGGAGCTGCCCTTTGTGCCGTCCGGCTGGACGCCCCAGACCTGTGCACCGTTTACGAACATCACGAAATTCTCATTGATCGAATCCGCCTTCTTGAGGTCGGTTGCATCCTCAAGACCCTTGTAGGACGGGTCATTGGAGGCATCCCATGCGCCTGCGGTGGACTTGCCGTCCACGGCATCCGGAATGGAGATGCGGAACTGCACCTCGTCGCGGTGTTCAGACTGTCCGGTCGGGCAGATTGCTCTGCCGTCCTCGAACTTGATCGAAGCATAGTAGATATTGCCGTCATACTTGTGCGGGCCGGTGACGGTCGCAAAGCCCTGCTCACCCGCGCCGTACTGCTGAGACTTCGCCTCAACCTTGACATCGTCCACGGTAAGACCTGCCTTTTCCAGCTCGGAAATATCGAAGTAATAACGAACCTCAACATCCTTCTGGAGTCTTGTCGGCCATGCAGTATGGTTCATTGCCCACATTTTGATCTCGGTGTAGCTGGTACCCGGCGTACCGTTGATCACAGCTGCGACTTCCCACTCTGCCCACTTCGGCTCCTCAACGGGCGGGAAATCCGCCAGCTGCGTGCCGCCGTTCTCGTCGAGCATTGCGCAGAGCACTGCGGTATAGCCTGCGTTGTAGTCGATTGCAACCTCGGTCTGCTCATAATTCGCAACACCGATCTGCGACATGTCATAAGAACCGTCGCTCTTCGGACCGCCGATCAGCGCGCCGTAAAGGGTATGTGCATACTCTGTCTGCCAGCCCTCAGCACCGCCGGAGGACTTGCCGAGCTCATTCCAGTGGTCATCGTGGATACCGGATGCGGTTCTGTGGTGAATTGCAACCGGATTCTTGTCGCCCATACCGAGCACATAGCTGAGCTTCAGGGCATTGTCGCCGAAGCAATAATTGACCTGTGTATCCGCCCAGGCATTGTACTTGCTGACCTTTGCGGCATCATCCTTGAGGACAGTATCGCAGGCGAGCTTTGTCAGCCATGCGGTATTGCAGGCGTGACGCAGGCAGCCCCAGTTGGTCAGGTGGGAGAGACCGTCCTTCGTGATATTACCCTCGAACGGTTTGAGATCGCTGTCGCCGGCATTCATCCAGTAACGGATATGCTTGTCAATATGCTTGACCCACTCTTCCTTGTTCGTGATCTGCGCATAGAGCAGCGCAGCAGCCTGCGTGGTATCGTCCCATGCAAGACCCCATGTATATTTCCAGTCGGTGGACTGATTCTCCTGCGGGAAATTCGGGATATAATCCTTCTCGATCTTATCCAGATAGGATTTGTCGCCGGTCGCCTTATAGAGCCAGCATGCCGCATACATGCAGTCGTCAAGCCATGTAGAAGTATTGTACATACCGGACATATTGCCGATATCCTTTGCGCTGCGGATCTTATCCGCACCTTCAAAGAGATCCTTTGCGTGCTTGAGGTAGTTCTCATCCTTCCAGATGAGGTAGCCCTGTGCCAGCGCTGCTGCGGAAAGTGCCGCAACGGTGGAGTTCTTGACGGTATCATATTCGCGCGTCCAGTTGCCCTGCTTTAAGAAATGCTTGCGCAGATAGACCTCGGCGCTGCACCATGTATTGTGGTCCATGCCGCTGTCGCCGATCGTGCCGATCATCTCGCCGCCGCCGAGATCGCAGGCAAGGACATAGTCCATTGCGAACTTCATATTATTCTTGTAGAGCTCGTCCAGCCCCGCCTTTTTGATTGCATCCTCATACTCCAGATAGCCCCATGCGAGCAGGGAAACGGAATATGCATTCGTCAGCGTGAACTTGAAGTGGTCGCCTGCATCATACCAGCCGCCCGGAACCTTGTCGGTATCCTTGCCGGATTCATCGACCATGGAATCTTCTCTCCACGGAACCATATTCCACTCCGGCAGAACACCGGACTGCTGGACCTCGTAGAAGAACATGGATTTTTGCAGCGCTTCCGCATAATTATATTTGGATGCTGCGGACACCGGCGCGGCAGAGGAAAACGGTACAGCCGTCGCGGTGAGAACTGCCGCTGCAATCATCGCGGCAATTTTTTTGGATTTCATACGAAATGCCCCCTCTCAAAAATTGCGGTTTGTACGCGCCCCGCAGCGCATACGGCACCTTTTATATCATAACACATAGAGCGCCGCTTTGTCAAGAGCATCCGCGAAAATGCAATCAAAACCACCCGTTGAACGGGTGGTTTGCGATAGCCCTATAAGGGCATGTTA
>CAMHUJ010000442.1 GCA_946188175.1 uncultured Ruminococcus sp. | reverse complement strand
GGTTGAGCTGGACGGCTCGAAAGACACTGTACTGAATATCGACAGAGCACTGGGCGCAGCGACCCTGACCTTTGCAAACCAGAAGGACGAGATCAAGAACAAGCTGATCTTCGCAAAGCTGGATAACAGCTATAAGGTCAGCTCCGCGACCGAGAGCACCTATACGACCGTCAGAGACGGCAAGAAGATCACCGGCGCAAAGCTCAGACTTACCTACAAGGGTACGGATACAACGCTGGCGGATGTGACCTCCAATCTCGACGGCAAGACCGGCGCACCGGCGCTCGGCGACAGCAACACTTCTCTCACATGGACCGTGACTGATACCGACCTTGCACTCGAGGGTCTGCCGCACGGCGAATATCTCCTCGAGGAGCTCGAAGCTCCGGCACTGTATCAGCCGATTGCTCCTGTGAAGATTCTGATTTCCAATGATGCACCTGTCGTGACGAATGCAGATGCGGATGCAAAGAATGCAGTTCCGGTTTCTGTGGAGCCCGACAGCGACAATCACACCTACACGCTGAACATTTATGATTCTGTCTATTCGATCAGCGTCAGAAAACTCAGCAAGAACGGCAAGCCGCTTCCGGGCGCAGTGCTTGAACTGACCGGTAAGAACGGCGACAAGGACATTGACCTGAGCGGCGTCCGTGCACACGACAGCCGGTTCTTCACGGTTGACGGACTCGGTCAGACAAAGTCCACGAATGTCAACTATCTCCTGCCGGATGAAACAAACCTGATTCCGAATGAGGCGAAGTCCAATACGGCTTACCGCTGGCATTCGATCGGTTCCGCAGTCATCTTTACAGGTCTGCCGGAGGGCAAATACACCCTGACGGAAATCGAAACACCGCTCGGCTATCTGCCGATCACCACGGAGTTCGAGATCAAGCGCGGCGATGACGGTAAGCTGGTTGCAGAAGGCGAGCTGGTTGAATCGACCTCGCATGACAAGATCACGCTGACGGATGAATCCGTTACGCTTTCGATCAGCAAAGAGGATATGGGCGGCAAGTCTTTGGATGATGCCGAATTCACCCTCGAAAAGCTCGGCGCAGACGGCAAGCCGGTCGATATCGGCAAGATCGCAATTTCCAAGAGCGGCGAATCCGTGACCGGAATTGAGACTTCTGTGAAAGCAGATGCCGACGGCAATCCGAACAATGACAAGACCGTCACGATTGATGCAAAGGGCGTCACGAGCTTTGAGATTCGCGGCAATACAATGCATCATATTACCGTTGACGGCAAGGCAGTCCTGACGGGCGAGGATGCTGCGGCAGCAACGCCGGTTCAGAATGCCTATACCTACAGCGGCAAGACCAGCGGCGACAAGCTCGTGATTTCCGGTCTCTATGACGGCACCTACATCATCAGCCTCTCCGACGGCAGAGAATACACGGTCCGTGTGGAATCCGAGGAGGAAGAGGTTGCATATGTGACCATGCTTGTCAAGGCTTCGGTCACCGACAATGTCCTGAGCTTCCGTGCAGGCAAGGTGGATATCTCCTCCCTGACCGACGGTACCTACCGCCTGACCGAAACTGCACCTCCGACCGAAAAGGACGGCGTGGAGTATGAGGTTACGGTTTCCGAATTCACCTTTACGGTCGAAAACGGCAAGGTCAAGTCTGTAACCGCCAAGACGGACGGCGACACCGAGGCGGAAATTGCAGAGGCAAATGTTCACGCTGCAATTACCGACGAGGGCAAGACGCTGACGATCAAGGACGAGCAGAAGCGGTATTCCTTCTCCCTTGACAAGAAGGATGCGGCGGATGAGAAGATCGCGCATCTGGCAGGTGCGAAGTTCGAGCTCAAGCCGGCGGATGCCGATGCAAAGCTCGACAAGCGCGTTATTGTCAAGGACGGCGATACTATTATAAAGAAGGCTGTTGACGGAGATGTGAAGATTGAGTTCACCTCCTCCGGCAATGGTGCACTGACGATCAGCGGTCTGAAGGCAGGTACCTACACGCTGACGGAGATCACTCCGCCGACGACGAAGAAGTACTTAAAGGCTGACGGCGTGCTGAAAATCACAATCGGCAAGGACGGTCTGGTTACGGTCAAGGACGGCACAACCGCTCTGACTGCAAAGTCTTCCGACAACAAGAGCTATTATCTTGTCGGCGCAGACAAGGTCGATGTCTTCAACATGACGGAAACAACGACGACCACGACCACAACCACCACAACTACCACTACAACTACGACGACTACCACCACCACCACTTCGACAACGAAGCCGACGACAACAACTACAACTTCGACGACGAAGCCGACGACAACAACCACGACTTCGACGACGAAGCCGACGACAACAACCACGACTTCGACAACGAAGAAGACAACGACAACCACAACTTCGACAACTAAGAAGACCACAACCACTACAACGGTCACCACGACAACCACAACTGTGACGACTACGACCACCGCTGCACCGAAGAAGGGCAATCTCAAGATCACGAAGACTGTTGATGCAGAAAACGTGACCGAGGCAGAGCTCAACGGCGCACTCAAATTCACGGTTCAGAACAAGGCAACCGGCAAGTATCTGGATGCCGCAGGCAAGGTCAGCGACAAGGCAGTCGAGATCACGCTCGGCAAGTTCACCAAGAAGGACGGCATCTATGTGCTGGAATTCAAGGATGTCGAACTCGGCGAGTATGAAGTGATCGAGACGAATACCGATATCGCAGGCTACACGCTGAAATCGACTTCCACGACCAAGGGCACCAAGAAGGTCGAGGACGGCAAGGAAGCAGTCATTGCACTGAAAGACGAGTACACCAAGCAGAAGGGCGATCTCAAGATCACGAAGACTGTCGATGCAGAGAACGTGACCGAGGCAGAGCTCAACGGCGCACTCAAATTCACGGTTCAGAACAAGG
>CAMHUJ010000441.1 GCA_946188175.1 uncultured Ruminococcus sp. | reverse complement strand
TGTTCCGTCTTGAGGATCGGGATAAGGCGCTGTTTCGGGATTATCGCTGTTCGGATATGCGGAGACGATCTGCTTACTCGGACGGCGGCTACCGGAATTCCTCGGGCACGGATTATGCGTATTATCTGCGCTACAGCCAGTTCATCCAGAATCACATCAATCTGGATCAACCGAAGGAGCTGCGGCTTTATGCACTGGTGCAGGGTCGGGTCATAGCCTGCCAGCTCGGCGATGCATGGCTTGAGCGGATGCATTTTGTGACGCGTTCGGCGCTGCGGCAGTATGCCATGGAGCAGAATCTCGGCAAGGGATGTCTTGAATTTGGTTTTTACGCATAAACAGAAATCCCCGTTGCGGCAGCGGTATAGAAGTCTGCTTTGTTTCTGTATCGCCGCTGCAGCGGGGGTATTTTTGCAGAAAAAAGCTGTGTGCATTCACCGGAGTGAATGCACACAGCCTGATTAGTGGATTACTGCGTTTTACTGGAACGACCAGCTGTCGAATTCGAGCTCGCCGCTGAATACGAAGCAGATATCGTTGACACCGTCGATGCTGTTGCAAGCAACCGGTGCGATATCGGTCATGGTGCCGCCAGCCGGAACTTCGATGTAAGCAAATGCCGTACCATTCGGGGAACCGGTGGTAACCTTGATGACTGCGCCGTTCTTAGAGGAAGCGCGTGCTGCGAAGGTCTTGCAGCCGTCCTTGAAATCAACGCCCTTGACCTTGATCCAGTCGCCCTTCTGAATATCGGTAACAACGGTATCGCCGACGCCCTTGATCTGGATGCCGCCGTTGTTTGCCATGGTTTCAGCCTGGACGGTGGTGTACGGATTGAGGTACTCAAGCTGCTTTACGCCAGCCATAGAGCCCTTGCAGGAGAGCTTGCCGCCGTTGTTGGAGCACTCGTCGATATGGGTGGAGCGGTAGTTGAGACCGTTGCCGCCGTTAACGCCCATACGCATTTCCTGCTGTCTTGCGTGGTATGCAACATAGTACTTATCCTTGAAGAAGACGATAGAGTGGTGGTTGTTGCCGCCCTTGTCGAGGCCCTGCGAACCGGTGTTTGCAAAGACCATACCGGAGAGCTGGCTGGAAGTCCACGGACCCATCGGGTTCTTGTTGCACATGTAAAGGATATCAGCATTGCCGAAGCGAACGCCGTTGATGTTTGTGCCGCCCGGAACATTCCAGTTTGCACAGTAGGAGTAATACCAGGTATCGCCGATCTTGATGAGGGAAGAATCCTCGAAGAGATACGGGTTCTCAAGGGTATTTGCCTGACCGGAAATGGAGATCATGTTATCTGCCAGCTTCATGCAGCGACCGGTCTTCGGATTTGCCTTGTCTCTGCCGTCGACGCCGCCGCCCATGAACAGGTAGCCTTCGCCGGTGACATCATCGTAGTAAACGCCCGGGTCGAACATCCAGACAACGTCGTTCATGTTGGCGACCTTGGACTTGGAAACGAGCTCGCTGCCGATCGGATCGGTGAATCCGCTTGTCGGGCTGTCAGAGGACAGAACGCCGACGCCGGAGCCGTTGTTTGCGAAGTAGAGGAAGAACTTTTCCTTGCCGTTGATCTTCTTGTGTGCTGCGTCCGGAGCCCATGCGTTGGATGCCCACCTTGCGACGCCGCCCTGGGTTCTGCCGTTTCTTGCTGCGACCGGAATTGCACCGTGGTCGGTCCAGTTCACGAGGTCAGCAGAGGAGATGCAGTTGATCGTACCGGAGTTGTAGGAGTTCTCCTTCATCTGGTTGCCGTTGTACTCGAAAGCATCATTGGTGGTGTAGAGGTACAGTCTGTCTTCATAGACCAGCCAGCCCGGGTCAGCGCCGAAACGCTGTGTGGTACACGGGTTGTTCTCGTTGTCCTTCTTTACGCTGGTTGCGTAGTTCACGCCCGAGAAAGCAGCTGCCAGCTTGCTGAAATCAACTTCCTGAACCTCAGGCTCCTTGGACGGGAACGTGGTGGACTTGGTCAGCAGATACTCGATCAGAGCCTTGAGGTCGTCAGTGTCAACCTTCAGGCTGCCGTCAACGTCTGCATTCTTCTTGGAATTGGAGGACATGAAGGTACCGGACTTGAGACCTGCCTTCATTGCGGAGACGTCTGCTGCGGAGAGGATACCGTCGCAGTTGACATCGCCCTTAACGGTGGAGTTGCCCGGAGCAACTGCCGGTGTATCGCCCTTCGGACCGTTGATTGCAGTGCCTGCCGGAGCGACGATAACTTCGTCAACGAGGAAGTCGCATTCGGTATCGCCGGTCTCGATGTAGAGTGTTGCGCCGGTTGCGCCGGACGGGAGCTTATAAGAGGTATTTGCGAGCTGCGTCCAGGAATCCTTTGCAACGACCTTGCCCTCTACGATCTTGTCGTAGTGCTGCTCACCGTCGGAGCCGGTATACTGAATGGTCATGTGGAATGTTTCGGAATTGCCGCCGCTGGTGTACTTGACAGCAGCGCTGAAGCTGAAGGTTTCGCCTTCCTTGAACGGATCGGACGGAAGCGAAATCTGTGCGCCGTTCCATGTATCGGTTCTGCCGGTGCAGGAGAGCGACTTGCTGCCTGCGTAAGCATCGCTTGCGGTGGAAACAGTTGCGCCGCCGCGGCCGTCAAAGCTGTCGGTGCCGTTCTCGAACGTGCAGTGCAGCCAGTAGCCGTCGGAATCCTTCTCTGCCGGCTTAACCGGAACAGGCTCAAAGTTATCCGGGAACTTGGTGCCGTCGCCCCACTGGGACTGCGGAACCAGACCGGTCAGTGCAGAATATGCAGCCTTCGGCTGGTTGCTGCTGGTGTAGAGCAGAGCATTGGAACCGCTCTTCAGCCAGGAGTGACCGTCATTCGGACCCCAGACTTGGAACAGCGTGACCTTCGACTGGTGCGAAGCATCAGAGTTCCAGTCCATTGC
>CAMHUJ010000440.1 GCA_946188175.1 uncultured Ruminococcus sp. | reverse complement strand
GCGCGATCTTGTAGCCGATGTTGCCGGCCTCGATGAGCGGGAAGATGAAGGTGTTTGCCTGACCTGCGACCTTGGAATCCGGGCACTTGGTCTTTGCAACCTCTGCGGAAACCGCAGCATCGAACTGGAATTCGCCGTCAATGACGAGCTCCGGATCAATCTTGCGTGCCTCGATGACAGCATCGTGGCTGAGCTGAACGGTTGCGCCCTTGCCGGAGCCGTAGGTCGAGAAGCTGAGGACTGCGACCTTCGGATCTATGCCGAAGAATGCAGCGGTGCGTGCGGTCTCGACAGCGACCTCACCGAGCTGCTGTGCAGCAGTCAGAACGACATTGCCTTCCTTATCGAGCTTATCCTGATAGCCGATGTTGATTGCGCAGTCGCCCATTGCGATCTTCTCCTCTGCGCCGTCCTTCTCACGGAACAGGATGAAGCTGGAGCTGACGAGGTTTGCGCCCTTCTTGGTCTTGATGATCTGGAGCGCCGGACGGACGGTATCAGCGGTCGAATAGGTTGCGCCGCCGAGCAGTGCGTCAGCCTTGCCCATTTTGACGAGCATCGTGCCGAAGTAGTTGGATTTTTTCAGTGCTGCACGGACTTCGTCCTCGGTCATCTTGCCCTTGCGGAGCGCGACCATTTCAGCAACCATAGCGTCCATTTCCGGATAGGTTTCCGGATCGACGATTGTTGCAGCAGCGACATCGAAGCCGCCTGCGGCAGCCGCAGCCTTGACCTCATCTGCATTGCCGCAGAGGATCACATCCATGAGACCCTCTTTCATCAGGCGCGCAGCAGCAGAAAGAATACGTGCATCGGTACCCTCGGTAAATACGATTGTTTTTCTGCTTGCCTTGAGGTTCGCAAGCAGCTTGTCAAACATACCCATTGTTAACAGCCTCCAATAAAAAATTCCGGATTGCCTGCCATGCAGTGCTTCCGCATGTTATTATACCACATATTTCCGGAAATTGCAAGCAGAGAGTAATAGTTTTCATCTTGCAGCAGGTCAACCGGAGAACTTTTCATAATATTTTGATTTGCTATGTAACCTTTTGCCCGAAATGTCGTTCTTATGGGTGAAGGCAAACACGAAAGGCGGTGATTGCCATAGACGACAAAAGAATTCTTTTGATGCTGAATAACAGAGATGAGCAGGCGCTGAAAGAATCCGTACAGCTGTACGGAGCGCTCTGCCGGTCTGTTGCACGCAATATTCTGGGGAGCGACGAGGATGCCGAGGAATGCCTGAACGATGCACTGCTGCGCGTCTGGCAGGCAATCCCGCCCGCAAAATCGGAAAACTACTGTGCTTACCTTCTCAAACTGGTCCGGAACGCTGCACTGGACCGATGCAAAGCCCGTCAGCGCGGAAAACGCGGCGGCGGTCAGCTCACACAGGCGCTCGACGAACTGACAGAGATCTTCCCGTCAGCAGAAAACATTGAGCAGGAGCTCGAGCAGCGCGAGCTGATGCAGGCTGTCACGAAATATCTGCAAGCTCTGCCGGAAAAGCAGCGCAATCTGTTCATCTGCCGCTACTGGCAGGCAGAGCCGGTCGCTTCTCTCGCAAAGCGATTTGCGATGAACGAGAGCACCGTCAAGGTCACGCTCGCGCGGCTGCGGAAACGCCTGCAAACATATCTTCGGAAGGAGGGATTGCTGTGAATGCCGAACACTTTATGGATTTGCTGAATACGCTGCCGGATGATATGATCGTTTCGGCGGTGCATGCGGAATACCGGCACAGGACGCTGCCCGTCTGGCTGATGCCGGCTGCCGCTGCCTGTCTGATTATCGGCATTACGGCGGCAGTCTACCCAAAGCTCCGGATGCAGAAGCCGCCTGTCACCGAACCGGTTATTTCTGTTACGGAGACAACCGTCACGCAAATGACAACAAATATCCAAACGCAGACAGATGCGCCGGAGACAAAAACAACCGCGCAAACCGCAAACACTATGACCCAAGCGGCGACAGATTCTCGCACATCCGTTGTCACGGAACCCGTCACACAGCCTGCGGAAACGGAAGCGCCGGAAACTGAAGCCGTCACACAGCCGGTCACGCATACGGAAACCGTACCGCCTGTCGTCACGACTGTACCGGACAATCAGGATGCGACGGAACCGGAATCCCCACACACAGAACACCAGGTAGAAATGGTAGAAGCCGTACAGGTCTGGCAGGGCGAAATGACACGTCCGGAAATGGCATCCGATCCGGCGTCCGAGCCGCAGATCAGATGCATATTCAGCATATTCAATCGCATCGAACCGGATATGGATATGAATATGATTGACGACATAAAAAACCAGTACGGCATTCCGGAAAACTATGATCTGACAAAGAATCAATGTCTGCTGATTCGTCTGGAAACAGAATATGCCGATACTGCCGTCACCGGCGGCACGCTGACAGCGGACGGTCTGGTGCTGTATGTCGCCTGCCGGAATCAGAAAGAACCGCTGACCGATATCTACTGCGCAGCACCGCTGCCGGAGGGAATCACGGTTGAGCCGGAAAGCTGCCGTGCGGAATATCAGATCTATGAGGACGAAACCGGAAAACCGAAGGTCAGAAATCCGCTCATTCAAATCAACGTATGAAGGAGGTAATCTTATGAAAAAGCGTATGAGATTTGCAAATATGAAATATTTTTTGTAACTTTGCAGCCTGCGGCATGTGCTGCCGCTTCTGTTCCGGCAGTCTCTGCATCCGCGCTCTGGTATTGGGGCAATGCTGCCAATGACGAATTCAGCGATATGACAGAGCTGGATGATAAAGGCATGTATGCAGCTGTCTCTTACGGTGAGGGTGCAGGAAATTATCAGGTATTCACATACCACTATTCGTATGACAAGGAAATCGAGATGTACTATATTGACACCGGCGAAACGAAAACGGAGCTGCAT
>CAMHUJ010000439.1 GCA_946188175.1 uncultured Ruminococcus sp. | reverse complement strand
TACCTGCGTTCATTTCCAGCAGCTTTTTCACAATATCCGCCATATAGAGATACGGCATCAGCCCGAATACGACCTTGCACACTGCCAGCAAAACGCTGAAAATGTAATTGGGTTTCTTCTGCCCTGCAAATTCAATGACCCAACTGATTGCAGAGCGCTTCTTTGTTTTTTTCATCATGCTCCTCCTTAATTTTGTTAGCTATGGCTAACTACGAATCAAAAAATATCCGGCATCAGATGCCGAGTATTTTTTTCCAGCCTGCCGAAAAGAAAGCGTCCAGCGTTTGGGCATAATGCATCGCTTCCTCGCGGCTGAAATCATGGATCACCGCCTCAAACAGCGCTGACACATTCGCCGTCACCAGCATGTGAAATTCCTGTTTTGAAATCTCGTTGACGGTCATATTGTACTGCTTCATGCGCTCGAAATAGTCAAGCGTGGAGCGTTCCTCCAGCAGTGCCATATCGTGAATAAACCGCGCAAATCTGGTTCCCTGTGCGCGGCAGATCAGCAGCTTGAATGCATCAAAATGATCGTAGATAAAGCACATCAGCCATTTGGTTTCGCTTTCGCTCTCGTTCCAGAGCTGCTGCACATCGCCGCATTTCATGACCTCATAGCCCTGCTCGCAGAATTCCTGATATTTTGCAATCAATTCGTTGATCGTCGGCTCGACAAGCGCTGCAAACATCTCCTCTTTATTCGGAAAATGCCGGTACAGCGCACCGACCGTCAGCCCGACTTCGGATGCAATCCTGCGCATGGACGCATTCTCAAAGCCGTATTCCATGAATTCTCTGACCGCGGCGGCTATGATCTTCTCGTGCGCTTCGGTTTTGTCTCTCGGCATATGCAAACCTCCCTTCCATATAAATGAACGATGTTTACATACATAGAATACCACATGATAACAGCTTTGTCAAGATACGTGGACAATGTTTACTGATAAACACCAAAAATGATTGACTCAGCTTATGGATATCGGTATATCTTACAAAATCACAGTGCAGATTGCTCGGCTTGTTTTTGTTGACAAATCCGGCGTTCTATGGTACAATGACAGTACATCATATGAGAGGAGAATGCCGTATCGAATACATAGAAGGTTTTTTTTCAATCATACTCGGAATCATCGCAGGCATCTTTATCGGCATCGGCTTTCTGATCCGCGCGATCTATAAAATACTGCGCTGGATCATTGTCAATCTGATCGGTTTATGCATACCGTCTTTGCGGTATAAACTCAAACTTGGGCAGATGCTCGGCAAAGCAGATAAGAAAAAGGATGCCGAGCTGCGTACCGGCATGTTCAGCTCCTATGAAATGACGGGTTCCGGTCTGGATGCACTGTTCACCGGTATGAAATCCTGTATTGAGACCTACAACACGCAGAAGCGGCATCGTCCCGCATTGAAGTCGAAGCGGCCGGAGCTGACGCCGGTTTTCCGGCAGTATGATGAGCTGTTTGAGGGATTCCAGAAGCAGTTTTATCTCTCTGCGGATACGATTGACTGGAAAAAGGTCGATGTCTATAATTATGACAAGCTGCCGGCATATCCGGTACTGCAAAAGGCGCTGGCTGGCATGAAGGGTCTGGTCGAGCGGCAGCAGGCAGTGATTGACGGTGCGGTCGCAGATGAAATCGAGGAACTGGAGATCATGCAGTCCGTCACCGATTCCGTCATGCTTTCGCCGGAAATGACCGAGCCGCAGCAGACACAGCAGATGCAGTAATCCGCAGATGCTTTGCGTGAGGTGATGCACTATGAAACTGAAAAAGAAAATCCTGATTGCAGCGGTGATTATTGCGGTTGCAGGCGGCGGATCGTTTCCGCTCGGACGGTTTATCTCCGACCGGCGGCTGTTCAGCAAATCCGAGGATGAGATCTATGCGCAGATGAAAAAGGTATCATCGGAGAAGCTGGTGAAAATCATCAACCGGTATGAGAAAAAGCTGCCGTCGATGCCGGATAAAACCGCGCTGCTGCCGTTTTATACCGCGCTCATGGAGAAGGCAGGGGAGTTTTCCGAGGAGCAGCTGATCACGCTGATTCAGGATGAAGATACGCGCGCCGGAATCGAAACGGTACTGGTTGAGATGTATGCCAGAGACGGCTATGACAGTGCAAAGATTCGCCGTCTGCTGGATGATCCGGAACTGGATGAGAATACGAAATCGTGTATCGTATCAAACTGCGATTTTTCTGCGGATGCGCTGCGCGATATTTTCCGCGATTCTGACGGAATGACTGCCGCGACCGCAATGAAGAAAATCGCAGTCGCCGATTCGGATGCCGCGATGCAGCTGGTCGATGAATTCGTGAAATCCGGCGATATTTCCGATGAGAAATACAAATCCGTCTGTCTCGGTATCGCACAGTATTATGAGACGCATCAGACGCCGGAGGATATGGAGACGATGCATACGGTGTATATTCCGATGCTCAAACAGGTTTATGCGCAGAATCCGTCGTCGCTCGTGAAGGATCAGGCTGTGTATGCAATGGCGCGCATCTGCGATTATGAGCTGTTCACATGGCTGATCGAAAACGAGAAGATTGATGATACGCTGAAAGTGACTGTCATTGAACGGAATTACCGGCTGATGCTGGATCAGATCACAAAGGCGAAATCTCCGGATGATATCCGTGCGGTGACCGAGGCGATGCGGCTGCACCCGATTCTGGAAATCGGGGATGCATTGCAGGCTGCGGTTGATCAGGGCAGGCTGCCGGCTTCGGAGGAGCTTCGTACCGTAATTGAGAATACGCAGAAAAACGGCATTCATGCGGTTGACAAATACGAAAAATAAAATGAAACGGCAGGGTTCAGCGCCCTGCCGTTTTTGTTATTTGAGAATCAGCCGTTTGAGCAGCGTTGCATCGCGGATATCGATGCACTTGTCGCCGTTGA
>CAMHUJ010000438.1 GCA_946188175.1 uncultured Ruminococcus sp. | reverse complement strand
CTCGCTGACAACACCTGCATACCCAGCCCGCAGAAAAAAACGACCGCGGTCACGCGGTCGGGCTTTGATACAGTTGACGGTTGTAAGAATCGCAGTTCTTCAAGCCGTCGGTTTTGAATTTTGCTGATCCCGGTCGGAAACTTCCTGTCTGGCACGAAATTCATAGATTTCCTTCTGTAAAATCCCGTTTTCGTTCCGGAGTGCATCAATCCTGTTGAGAAGTGCTTCCTTCTCATCCCGGAAATGATCTATCTTCTGTCTGAGTTCCTCCAGCCTGCGGTTTCCTGTCCGTTCCGCTTCCATAACAGCCTGTTCTTTCTCCAGTTCGCTTTGCTTTGCTGCAAATACAGCCTCTGCTTTCAGTTTGGCATTCTCTGCAAATGCTGCCTCAAGCTGTCTGCGGAGTTCTTCCGTCTGATCAGCAGCCGCTTGCAGACGTTCGCGTTCGGCACGAAGCTCTTTCACACTGAGCGCAAGCTCGTCTGCGGTCTGTTGTGATTTTTCTGCCTGTTCCGCCTTTTCTGTGAGTTGCTGCACGGCGGCTGCTGCCTGACGGCTCTGTGCGTCCGCCTGCGCTTTACAGGCTTTCAGTTCCTGCCTGGCCTGTTCTGCCTCCGCCTGTGCCTTCTGTGCGGCTTCCTGACAGCCTTGCAAAGCCTTCTCCATAACCTCAAGCTTGTTGGCATACTCCTGCCGGATACGGGTATCTGTATTGAGATTGCGCTCCAATTGCCAGATAAATGCATGAAGAACCGCATCCGTGTGACTGCGCACCTCGTCTATCACATCAGCACTGCCGGGGACAGCAGCTTTCGCTTCGGCGAGCGTGTACACACGGATAAGCGCCTGCATTGCTTCATCCTGATTGTTCCCACCGATCTGCTTCAGTGCGGCATCCAGCTTCGCTTTGGTCTGATCCGTCAGCCTGAACGTGCGGGGTGTGGGCTTCTCCTGTGGGATTGTTGTCTGTTTATCCTCAGTATTTTCCATGTAAATATTTCCTTTCGATGATGTATGTATCCTGAAGGGAAGGCAGATCCCCTCAGCATCCATAGTATATCACTTCTGTCTGATTTTGTCAATTTAGGATAAGGCAAAAAAGCGCTATAAACAGGGAAAAATGATTTTACTGCCCGCCACGAACCGGAGTTGTCATCGGAGAAAAAGCGTATGAACAGCATATACCCTATTGACAAGCCCCTGAGAAGTTCTTTACTGTTCAAGGAGGGCATTTTGCAAGTTGACAGAATCAGATCAGAGCTGTGGCATCGCCGTAGAGGGGCACAGCGGGGCGCTGAGCGCGTCTCAGGGGCATCGCCTGAAAAGGAGCGATGCTGGTCCTTTCAATTTATTGATTTAGAGTGTGAAAGCATAAGAGACTGGTATTCGATACCGAAAGCAGTGGATGTAGATTCTGTTTGTTTATATCTTCTGCTTGCATATTACTTCCGGATCGCCGTAGAGGGGTCTAGCAGCGCGCTGAGCGCGTTCTGAGACTTTTTGCGTGAAAACATACCCCCAAAGAGAGAGGGGGCACAGCGGGGCGCTGAGCGCGTCTCAGGGGCATTGCAGGAAAACAGCATTTATTGAAATGCTGCTTTTGCTGTTCCGACATCGTTCCGCGGTGAGTCCATACTCATTTATTGGAAAATCGCTGAAATGCGTACTTTTTCGGGAGTTCTGGATTCAAAGCACTGTCGCATTGCACAAATTTCATACCATTTCCGTTGTACATAATCATCAAAATATTAATCGTTTTCGTGCTGCCACATAGCCGAATCTGTCGTATCAAGGGACAGAGAGGCAAAAAATAAGGTTCACAAAACCGAAAGCCTGAAATTAATTAATATGCGAAAGCATCGAAAGGAACATGATGATTATGAAAAAGCAGATTACAGCAGCAATGGCCGCAATCCTGATGGCAATGACCGCAATTCCGTTTGCAGCCTCCGCTGCCGAGGAAAGAGAAAAGATGGAAGATTACACGCTGATCTCGATCTCGAAGGTTCCAGACAAAACCGTATATGAAGTTGGCGAAACACTGGATCTGACCGGCGGCGAAGCAATTGCAGCAGGATGTGAGAACGAAATGCTTTGGGATACGTTCTATCAGCCGATAGACAGTGAGTTTTTCACTGTAGATGCGACAAAGTTCGATAACAGCACCCCCGGCACATACACCATTTACGTCTTCCCGAAGTGCGAAGACCAGTCGAGCTATGCATCTTTTGACGTAACAGTTCTTCCGGATTTTTCCTTGCTGAAGGAAACAATTCCTGACGAAGAGGCAGAGTCTTCGAGCGAAACCATCGCAGATGTCAAGAGCGCAAAGGCAGCGGCAACAGGACACGGCGATGTGAACGGCGACGGAGAGGTAAATGTCATGGATCTGATTCTGGTCAACAAGTACAACATCGGCGCTTCCGAGCTGGACAGTGATGCATTCGCAGCGGCAGACATGAACGGCGATGGCAATGTAGATTACAGTGATACAATGCAGCTTCTCAAGAAGATTACAATGTGATTTTGGATTCAAAACTGCAAAAGCACGAAAAGTGCGAAACACAGCGGAAATCCGGTCGGATTCCCGCTGTGCCGGGTAAAGATTTTGAAATTTTCAACGTTGAATCCACAATTTTTCAACGCCGCATTAAACAGGATTTTTAACATCTTCTAACACTGTCAACATTTTGTCAACATAGATTTGAACAGCGTTTCAACATAATTTCAACTCATTTCAACTTTTCAAATATTTTTCAACACAGTTTTCTACAGGTGAAAGAACTATTTACAAACATCGAAATTTGTGGTATAATGGAATCGGCTAATTGATGTGAAATCCGATTAATTCATAAATTGAATCTATAATAAAACACAGTTGAGCTGACAAATTTGAATATTTTGAAAAAAAATCTG
>CAMHUJ010000437.1 GCA_946188175.1 uncultured Ruminococcus sp. | reverse complement strand
AATCCTCTGCAAGCTGCTGGAGCTTCTTCTGATTTCCTGCCAGATATGCAATGCCCTTTCTCATCTGATCGTTCAGTTCCCACTGCGCTTTCAAAACCGCAAGAGACTGTTCCATCTGGCTCTTTGTTGCTAAATCGCCCAGGAAATGCGCCGGTGTCGTATCAGACGGCGGAACATCAGAATTATTGATTCCTTCATTGGAGGCATACTTATCCAGATCAATAAACGGATCAAGCGGCGCATAATAGCTTACAGCCTTGCTGCCGCCGGTTCCGAGCTCCCGTGTTCTCTCCTTTTCATCAAGCAGCTCATAATTGGGATAAAGGATCTTCTTACTCGGATCATCCGACTGATTCTTTTTATACTCATATTTTGCATACGTCGTATCACTGGGGTCAAATTTAGTCAGTGAGAACTTGTTGAATTCACCCGGTGTACGGTAACCTGTTGATATTTTCAGGCTGACATCCTCAAAATCCATTTCAATCTTCGCTGTACCGGTATCACCGCCCAGTTTGAATCCGCAAAGCTCCTCTGCCTTCTGGATGATAGCATTTAGTTTCTTCGCATCCTCCTGGATTTTGGTGTTCTCATCTTCGGAGGTATCAGGCGCATAGCGGGTATCGACACCGGCAGCCTCATCCAGAAATGCCTGATAATCATGATATTCTTTCTGAACGGTATCATCTGTATTGAAAATACGGATGTTTGCAGAGGCGGCATCGTCCTTATTATTTCTGAAAAAGGGCGACTGCTCCTCCATCAGATAGAATGCAGTTGCATAGCCAAGCTCCTGTTTGCTGTAATCGAGCGCCTGCTTCATATGATCTGTCGTGCCTTTAATGACGCCTTTGCCTTCTTCGCCGAACAGCTCATTCATCAGGAGCGCGCCGGGGTTATACTTGGACTCGATCTGATCATAGGTTGCAAGGCAGGGATCCTCTAATTTATCCAGCTGCTCTGTATACTCAATCTTCTTCTCGCAGGCATCGACCTGCTGGGTAGAGTCAGAGAGATAATCGAGCTTGCCGAGCAGCGTGCTTGCAATCGAGACCGGTCCGCGGTATTTCATATACTCAACGATCTGCCGCTTCATGATATTCGGGTTTGCAAGTGCAGAGCCGACAACCGGATCTGCCGTAAATGTCTGAAGCTGGAGCTGCAGGAAATCGGTCAGCGCATCCTCATCAATCGCACCGTCTGTGCCAAGACCGTAATCAATCAGACTGTTAATCGTATTCTGAACCAGCTCGCCGTCCTTGCCGATTGTCGGAACAAATTTGCCTTCAACCGTCTGTTGGAAATACGCCTTCAATGCATCCTGAAGCGCTTCCTTATCCTCTTCGCTTCTCAGATTCGTATTCGCAAACAGACCGTACATTTCCTCAAGGAGGATATTATAATCCGACATGATTGCATTCAGTGTCAGATCACCGGCGCCGGCAATATTGGAACGTACAGATTGCAGACGCGACGCATCAATTATCATCGTAGAATATGTAATCATCGGAAGCAGTACCAGACATAACAGAACTGATACCGATCCCCTCACACGCTTGCTCATTTGCATAGTCAATTTGCTCCTTCCGTCAATCTAAGCCAAGTGTCTTCTTAACTTCATTAACCTTTTTCGCAATGTCATCTACATCAAGATGCAGTTTTTTCGCAATCATCTTAATTGCGTCACATACAAAATCCGTTGTCCTGATAAATTCGTCCTCATCATTTACCGAAGCAAGAGCGCAAACATGGACTGAAGGCTGCTCGACGCCAAGCGCGTTCAGCAGCTGATTATTCATCAGATCCTGACGGACATCCACAGTCACAGTCTGCATAATAATATAGTTTTGGCATTTAATTTCAATTTTCGCATTCTGCTTGCCGAGCAGCATCGTATGCTGGTTAACCATAGTACGCATAACATCCTCTAACAAAGAGCGGGAATTATACTGCCGGCTCGCAGTTGCACCTTCGCCTTCGCTGAGGCTCGGCTTGAGCGGATCCGAAGACCAATAACGGTAGTTGCGCGCATTCACGGCTTTTGTATCCGTAGAAAAGACGATCACATTGCCGTTTGCCTTTGTCTCGTCGCCGGATGCAGCCTTCGTATAGTCATTGAGTGCAACCTCAACCGCAGAAGTATCCACTTTTCCTTCGGTAAACATACTGATGTATCCGGGGTATGCAACCTCTCGTGCAGAAAGCAGTGCGACCTTCTGCGCATAGGCTCCCACAGTTATGTATTGCAAAATAAAAAGCCCCATATAAATAAGGCCAGTCAATACTAGAAGTACAAACGGATAAATCAGTGCTGCTTCGATGAGCTCCGCACCGTCTTCGCGGCGCAGGATGTGAAGATGTCTTTTCATGCCTGACTCCTTTGAATCAAATAGTAAATGTCTCAATCTATACTGGCTTTCCCCACAGCAAAATGGCGCTTATGCTGCGGGGAAAGCCAGTCATCCGCACTGTCTTCGCGGATGACTGACATGTGCTTTGTCTGAAATGTCTCAGATTTTATCATTCAGGATTTACGGTAGGATCGGTATCGAAGATCGCCTTGATCGAATCACCGATCTTGTCAAACATGTAGCCGATCAGACCCTTGTCGCTGCCATCGAACTTGCCCTTCGTCAGGAAGTTGATGATGAAGCTGGCGACGATCACTGCGATTGCGATCAGGATGATCGTCTCGAGTGTCTCCATACCGTCTTCGCCCTTGCAGAGCTTCTCAAACTTTGCCTTTGCCTTGTAATAGCCCGTCATGCACGAAATTGCAAACTTGTCAATCATTTTCTTTTACCTCACTTTTTCATTTTTTGTTGATTGAATTTGTGTCCGTCTTTGCTGTCATTCACAATGCTGTCTTTCCTAAGCTGTCTCAGATTTTATCATTCAGGATTTACGGTAGGATCGGTATCGAAGATCGCCT
>CAMHUJ010000436.1 GCA_946188175.1 uncultured Ruminococcus sp. | reverse complement strand
TATCATGGCAAAAAGACAAGCAGATATCTTCAAGAGATAGTTGGGACATCAATAATACCGCAGAATATTGTTTTCGATCTGCATGGCGGTTCTCCTCCGGCATTCAGCCCGCGGCAACGCCTGCCGCCTCAATCGCCATAACAACCGCGACAAGCTCATCCGCTGCGAGCGCATCCGAAAAATCAATTTCGCAGCAGTCTTCCTTCGTAAACTGCGGGTTCCGCGGGCGCATCACATTCGCAAGAAATGCAAGCCCGTTTCCGGATGTCATTTCAGAGGAAGGCGGCTCGTGGACACATGCAATCAGCGCCTCCCCTGCACGCATCTCATATTCACGGTGCATGATAAATCCGCCGTCTGCAATCCAGCCAAGCTCACTGACTTCACAGTACGGCATTCCCTGCAACGTGCGTTTCAGACAGACTGTCAGCTCCTTGCCGCGTATCTGCACATAAAATGTCGTATGCAGTGCCGCGAGCTTTTGCCGGATTGCAGCGATCTGCTCCCCGTTTGCATCGCAGAGAAGCAGCCGGAATCCGGGCTTGAGTGTTTTTTCCCGTTCCAGCGTATACTGCACATCGCCCTGCGCATCCCAGATCAGGACAGGCTTTAAGAATGGCGTCATTTTTCTCTGATCATAATAATACAGTTTCATATATTCACCTTCGGTAAGTTCGTTTTCTTCCGTTCTTCAAACAGGATATTCTCCGTTTCATGAAAGCAGCGTCATCATCAGAATTTCTGCCAGTGCAGCTGCTGTTCCATATCAGGCAGAAGCTGCTTTGTACGGACTGCATCCGGCGCCGGTCTACCGATTCCGATAAAGCACGGGATCATATATTCCCCGGGAAAGCCGGTCGCCTGCCGCGCAGTCTCCTCCTCATTACCGCGCGGAATCCGCAGATTACAGCCGTAACCCTCCGCCGTCGCGGCAAGCCACAGATTCTCAATGCTGCACCAGACCGACGCAAAACAGTTCAGATGTGAAAGATCGGCAGGATGCAGTACATCGACCTTCTTTTTCATCAGCGGGATGATCACCGCCGCTGCATTCATCAGCATACTGTACTGCTTCGGCACAGCAAACCGGAAGGATTCCTTCTGCACCGGATCGGAGAGAAACGTCATGTTGTCCGCATCCCGCTCGGTCAGATTCTTCGGCACGCCTTCGAGCACCGCGCGCTTCATCGCCTTATCTGTCACGACGATGAAATGCCAGTCCCTGAAATGATCGTTCGCCGGTGCCTGATAGGCTGCTCCGATGATGCGCCGCAGCGTTTCCTCCGGTATGGGTTCATCGGTAAATTCCCGCACGCTGCTTCTTTGTTTGATTACATCATAGAAATCCATGTTGATTACTCCTTTACACGGTGCATCACTGGTGATTCAGTGGTGCGGGGCTTTTGTTATTCATAATGAAAATCAATAAGCCTTCTAAAGGTTTTCGCATTTTCACATTCAGGATCAACGCCAATCTCACTGTCGGAGATAAATGGCTCAATTTGCCAGTCTTCCATTCCGCAGCCGCCGCACATGATGAGATTCTTTGATTTTTCTGACGACCAGACAATGCGGTTTTTCATCGAATGTATCAAAATCATTTTTCACGATCACAGCATTTGTTATATGATACTCGCTGAAAAATTCCTCTGTGAAGCTTGGGTCCCCGAGATGATCAATACAAAGCATATCTTTTGTCATCTTTTCTGTCAGTTTGGTAAGCGCACTATTGTCGGTGAGCGATATAATAGTTATCTTGTCAAGAGATGTTGAATCTTTGAGCCTGTTTATTTCGGGTATCGAACTGAAATTCTCTTCCGTAAAACTGCTCATATCCTCTGCGGTGTATATCCATATGTGGATCGGAGCGCATGACGTTTCATCATAAGTGAGCGCATCTTCAAGGTTCTTTACCTCACATGGAAATGTCAGCTGCTCTCCGTGATCCCCAAACGTGCTGTCTCTCGGAATAACGATATCAATGATCTTACTTTGATCAAGCGGAAAAGAATCCGTCAATTCTGAGCAGATCGCTTCGGTATGAACGGTATCTCTCGGTGTGCCGGTTTTGCAATTATACAATGCTACATAGTTCGTTCCGTCAATGGTAAGTGTTGCCTTGAGTTCTTCGTAGTACGACGCATAGCCGGGATCATAATCTTCGGGACGTATCCTCACACATTCTATATCATGCAGAGAAGCACTGTCTCCGTATACCTCATTGACCTTGTCGATGAAAGGCTGTCGGTTCTCCTGCAAGATGCTTTCTGCTGCCTCGTCATCTCTTCTTTGAACTTCCGAAATAGTGGGCGGCAAACTATGACATGATGATAACAGAAGCAAGCATACTGCAGTCATTAACAGTGTAAATATCTTTTTCATAGGAACGTATTTCCCTTCGTGCTATATAGTTTTCTTATCCCTATTATACATCATTTCCATAGAAAATGAAAGGCGGTGATAATATGTTTTTCAGCCTTATATTAGAAAATGCAGCCGGTGACAAAATCGACATGACCGCTACAGCAAACCAATATATAACCTCACAGATTGAGGGGCTTTCTCCGCCGCCCGAAACGCTCAGCACCTCCTCCTACGCTGGTATGGACGGCAGCTATCTGAACAATGCCTTCATCGAAAAGCGGAATACGGCATCTGGCAGCACTCCGAGAAGGGGCGTGTGGACGGTATCAGCGGCAATGTGGATCTGGATATCTGCTACAAGGATTTCCCGACCATTATCAAGGGTAAGGGGCTGAATGGATACGACAAGGAGAAAGCCCTGACAAATCCGCCTGCACCTGTTTCGGATGACGGCATTTCTGTTGAGATTACCGTTGACGGGAAGAAATACAGTGGAAAACTGAATAAGGCGTAAAAAAACTCCCCGGAACTGCTCAAAACGAACAGCTCCGGGGAGCATTATTTCGGGA
>CAMHUJ010000435.1 GCA_946188175.1 uncultured Ruminococcus sp. | reverse complement strand
AACAGGCGCAGAAGCATCAGACCAGAGACAGCATCACCGAGCTGGAAGAGCAGACGCGCTCCGAATGCGAGCAGAAAATCGCCGCACTGCGCGGCGGCTTCGACCGTCGGGCGGAGGAAATGTCGGCGCAGTTTGCAAAGGAACACGATGCCCTGCTGGAAGCGCTCTTTTCCGAGACACTGCATGAAGCGGAGGCGTAATACCGATGCCGAATCAATATCACGCAACGGCGGCTGCGATCCGCACCGCTTACGGTCACAGGCTGCGTGCGCCGGATTACCGCGATCTGATGAATCTGCATTCGGTCGCGGAGATCGTTTCCTACTTAAAGGAAACCGACGGCTACCGCGAGCTGCTCGCGGACCTGGAGCCTGCCTACACGCACCGCGGCTATCTCGAAATGCTGCTCAAACGCAATCTGTTTATGCAGTGCCTGCGGTTCTGCCGTCTGGAACATTTGCAGAATACGCCGTTCTTCCGCTTTTTCATTTATGATTATGAGATCCGTGAGCTCGTGAAGAAAATCCAGCTCATGCCGAGCGGACCGCAGGCGTATATCTCCGCAATGGACGCATGGGTCGGTCCGTATCTCGGCTTCTCGCAGGAGAAGCTCGCCCGCGCCGAAACCCCCGAGGAGGTCATCACGGCACTCGCCGGTACGCCCTATGCCGCCGTCATGAAAAAGCATCTCGCCAAATACGGCAGCGGACTGAATTATACCGCGCTGGAAATCGCCCTGCGCGCCTGCTATCTGGAGCGGACGCTGCAGGAGGCGGAGAAAACCGTCAAAGGCACCGATCTAGATGCGCTGCACAAGCTGATCGGCGAACAGGTCGATCTGATCAATCTGATCAACGCCTACCGCTTAAAGCGCGTCTTTCATGCAGATGAGGATACGCTGCGCAGCATGATGCTGCCGATTCAGGGCAGACTTCCGAAGCGCATCTGTGAGCAGCTCTATGCCGCGCCCGATATCGCCGCATTTATCGAGGTGCTCAAAACCACACGCTACGGCAGAATGCTGAACTGGAATCTTTCCGAAGCACCGGAATCCGTGCGGCTCGAGCATGCATTCCAGACGCTGCGCTGGCAGACGGCACGGGCTTCACTGCATTTTTCCGGTCATGCCGCCGTCAGTCTCTATGCGGTACATGTGCTCTATCATATTGAGGTCAACAATCTCATTGCCATTATAGAAGGTATCCGGTACGGCAAATCCGTATCGTATCTGCAATCTCTTTTAATCACGGAGGAGTAAGCGGCGCACAGTCCCATGCCGCATATTCCCTTCAGGAGGTGTTATCTTGTCCATTGAAAAGCTGGAACTCGTCAGCATCGCAGGCGCGGTTCCAAGTCTGAACGATGCCATTGTCGCCTGCCTGCAAAGCAAGGTCTTCCATATCGAGAATGCATCCAAGCTGCTCGGCAGCACAGAGGATTCCGGCGGCAGCCACGCCGACCAGAATCCCTATGCAGAGCCGCTGCGTGCGCTCATGGAATTTGATCTGCGGCAGGTGCCGCTCGGTGAGGAGCCTGAGATCGACACGGCAGCCTTTACGCCGGAATTCATCCTCTCGGAAACCGCGCGGATCACCGGCAAGCTCAAAACCGTGCGCGAGCGTCTGACGAAAACGCGCAAGCAGATCGCCGATTACGAAAGCGCTGCGATCCACCTGAAAAATCTCACCGGCTCCGAGCTGGACCTCGGTGAACTGACCAAATGCAAGCACATTCTCTACCGCTTCGGCAGAATGCCGGAGGAAAATGTGCAGAAGCTCGATTTCTACAGCGATGAGGGCTTCATTTTTCAGGCATATCATTCCGCGCACGATTATGTCTGGGGCTTCTACTTCGCCACGAAGGAACGCATCCTTTCCGTCGATGCGATCATGAAGGGGCTGCTCTTTGAGCGCTATGAGCTGCCGCAGGATATTTCCGGCACGCCGGAGGAGGCACTCGGGGAATTGCAGATCAAGCTGACCGAGAAAAAAGCCGCCCTCACGGAGCTCGAAAAGCAGGAAGCCGAGATCTATAAGACCGAATCGGAACAGCTCGGCAGAATGTATCAGACCGCAAAGTATCAGAGCGAGGTCTGGAAGCTGCGCGGACAGTGTATCGTCACGCAGGATAAATTCAGCCTTATGGGCTATGTGCCGGTCTCCGAGAAGGAAACGTTCAAAAAGTGCATCGGCAAGGTGCCCGATCTGAGCGTGACCTATGAAGCACCGTGGACCGATTCCAAGGTGCAGCCGCCGGTCCGCCTGAAAAACGGCTGGTTCACAAAGCCGTTCTCGATGTTCGTCGAGATGTACGGTCTGCCGAATTACAACGGCTACAATCCGACGACCTTCGTCGCAATCACCTATACGCTGATCTTCGGCATCATGTTCGGCGATCTCGGACAGGGTCTCCTGCTCGCGCTGATCGGTGCATTCCTGCATAAGAAAAAGAACTTTGAGCTCGGCGCGATCATGGCGCGCATCGGTGTATCCAGTGCCGTATTCGGCGCGCTCTACGGCTCGGTCTTCGGCTTCGAGGAGGCGCTCGATCCGCTCTGGGAAAAGACCGGCATCCCGTTCCTGCCGCTCAAGGCAATGGAGAATACGAATGTCATTATCTTCGGCGCGGTCGGCATCGGCGCAGCGCTCGTCATTATCTCGATTCTCGTCAATATCATTGTCAAGCTGCGGCGCCGCAACTATGAGGACGCGGTCTTCGGCAACAACGGCATCGCAGGTCTGGTCTTCTTCTCCGGACTCCTGCTCGTCGTGCTCGGCATTGTGACCGGCAAGCAGCTTGTCAGCAAGCCGGTTACGGTCGTTCTGCTCGTGGTTCCGCTGCTGCTGATGTTCTTCCGCGAGCCGCTCGGCCACTGGATGTCGCATAAGCATTACGAATCGGAGGGGCTTGCGGATTTCATTGCCGGCAACTTCTTCGAGTGCTTTGAATTCCTGCTCGG
>CAMHUJ010000434.1 GCA_946188175.1 uncultured Ruminococcus sp. | reverse complement strand
CGAAATGATTATGAAAACAGTGCCAATTTTGCGGATGGCTGGATCTACGGAGCCGATTTCAGCGCGGAACAGGCAGAGAAAATTGCTGCTATAAACGGCGTCAAGGATGTTCAGCGCCGAACCGAGGTGCTCGGCAAGGCAGATGAAAAATACAATACAGCAGAAATGTACTGCTACTTTCAGGAAAACTCGAAAGTAACCGTTCCACGCACGGTTGCCGGTACAGATTTTGATGCAGACGATGCTGACGGACTCTGGTTGTTCAGCAGGTTTGCGGAAACCTGGGGCATTCATGTCGGCGACAAATTCACGGTTCATGTCATGGGGCTGGATATTGAAAAGACGGTCAAAGGACTGATCGTCACGCCGGAATATGAATTTGCCTGCGCTTCGACGGATACCGATACCGATTTTCACAATATCGGCTATGTGTATCTTTCGCAGAATACTCTGCCCGAAGAAATGCAAATCAACAATGAGATCATCTTCACCTGTGAGGGCAAGGCACTCAGCTATGAGGACGATATTTCAAAGGCTCTGAACGGTAATTACGCCTATCTTGCAGACAGAAACAGTATCCGCGGCTGGTATCAGCTTTCGGATGAACTGGCACAGCATGACAGCTTCTCTTATATCTTCTCTTTTGTATTTGTTTCGATCGCGCTGCTTGTCATTATTACAACCATGAAGCGCATGATCACACAGCAAAGAACGCAGATCGGTACACTGAACGCACTCGGCATGAAAAAGCGTAAGATCATGCTGCATTATCTCAGTTTCAGCTTTGTGCTGTCGGTAATCGGCAGCGCACTCGGCATTGTGCTGGGTGTCCTGACATTCGGCAGAATGATGGTCAATATGTTCAGTCAGTTCTATACGCTTCCGGACTGGCAGCCCGGTTTCAATTACAAAAGCATTGTGGTTGCGGCGGTTTTGGTCATGATCTGCACCGGAACCTCTTATCTGAGCTGCAGGAAGATACTGAAAATACATCCGTCCGAAGCACTGAGGCCCGCTGCCGCGAAAACCGCAAAGCCCTGCATCTTTGAAAAGCTGCCGTTCTGGGATAAACTCAGCTTCAATGACCGGTATAATCTCCGTGACATTTCGCGTTCAAAAATGCGCGCGTTTATGGGTGTGTTCGGCACCTGCATGGGCATGATGATCATGGAACTCGGACTCGGCGCTTATGATACAGTCGATTATGTCCGCGACTGGTATTTCCGCGATATTCAAAATTATGAGTATCAGGTGATTCTGAATGATAATTGCGCACCGGAACAGGCAGATAAACTGAAAACAGAAACAGATGGTGAGCTGGTTGCAATGGATGCGATTTCGATTGCGGCGAAGGATCACCCGACCTCTGACGACATCATCTCCTGCAAACTGGCTGTCACGGAGGGAGAGCAGCTCTACTGCGTTTCTGATCTGGAACTGAACACAAAACCGATACCGGAGGGCACAGTCGCGCTGACGATGAAACAGGCGAAAAAGCTGGGGCTTTCCGAGGGCGACAGGGTTTTCTGGAAAACGACAACCGGCAGCGAATGGCATGAAAGCAAGATCGGTCTGATCTCGCGGCACCCGAATATCACGGGAATCACGATGCTGCGTGAAGATTATGAATCAGCCGGGATGACATTCCGGCCGGTCATGCTCGTATCAAAGAATGACTGCGAATCACTTGCAAATAAAGACTGTGTATCCGCCGTACACAGCATGACTGATCTGATCGCAGCCTTTGATAAAATGATGGAAATCATGAATCTGCTTGTGTATTTCATGGTTGTGTTCGCAGTACTGCTGATCGTCATTGTGCTGTATAATTCCGGCAATCTGTCATTCAATGAGCGGGAAAAGGAATTTGCAACGCTGAAAGTGCTCGGCTTCAAGAGCAGCGCGATCCGCAGGCTGCTTTCCACGCAGAATCTCTGGCTGTCCGTACTAGGTGTGATCTGCGGGCTGCCGCTCGGACGTGTACCGTTGCAGGCAATGATGGATTCCAACGGCGACGCAGTAGACTGGCCGTGCTATATCGCACCGTCCACATATCTGATCGCTGCTGTTTTCGTCATGACAGTGTCGGTGCTTGTCAGCTTTCTGTTCTCACGCAGAATCCGGAAAATCGACATGGTCGAAGTGCTAAAAGGCATGGAATAAACCGTCCGTAAATACAAAAAAAGCAGACTGCGTAATCGTACACAGTCTGCTTTTTCTTTAACAGAACACAGTTATTCTTTCGGAGGTTCATATCCGTGCTCTGTCATATATCCTTTTAAACGCAGATAGGTTTCGTCACTGATAATATGCTCAACCTTGCAGGCATCCTTTTCGGCAGTAACCGAATTGACTCCGAGAAACTCAGTAAAAAACTGCGTAAACAGCATATGCCGCTCATAGACAGCAGCAGCGTGTTTCATCCCTGCCTTCGTCAGTTTCAAAGCACCGTCATCTGATACGGTGATCATGCCTTCCTCACGCAGAATCTTCATCGCACGGGAAACACTCGGCTTGCTGTAACCCAGTTCATTCGCTACATCAATACTCCGTACATAGGGGCTTTTCTTCGATAGTAAATAGATTGTTTCAAGATAATCTTCGCCGGACTCATGCAGTGCCATAATATCATGCTCCTTTCATTGTGCGAGTATATGATATTATAGCACATTTACCTATTCCTGTCAACTGCGCGAAAACTCTGAAACCGACAGATCGGTCATGCTTTTCAGACCGATTGCCAGCGTGGAAGCATTGTGCAGCAGCGCAGAGGTCGCAGGCGGAAGAACACCGGCTGCACCGAGCAGAATCAGTCCAAGATTGAACCCGATAATCGTGCGGTAATTCCACTGAATCCGCTGCATCAAAGCATCGCTGTATTGTTTCAGACAAATCAGCGTATACAGATCATCAGCAGAAATTGTAATATCCGCGATTTCTCTTGCGATTGCCGCGCCTGTA
>CAMHUJ010000433.1 GCA_946188175.1 uncultured Ruminococcus sp. | reverse complement strand
ATCCCGCTTCCTGATCATCCGCCGCACCGAATGCATTGAGCATCGCAAGCGACTGTGCAAGCACCGGCTTTTCATCGGAGGAATCATGCTTTTCGGTGATGCCGGAGGTATCGACGCTGACCTCGAGATAATCCGCGCCGAGCACATAGGAGACCGGAATCTTAATGCCGGTCTTGCGGAAGAAATAGGTTACCTTGACGCCGTTTTTGATATCAGAGAAGGTGATGCCGGTTTTGAGCGTATCGCCCGAACGCGCATTGACGGTCGAGCGTTCGAGAATCTGCGCCGCCGTCAGCACAACGCCGGAGCGCAGCTCCGAACGCAGCACCGGAGATGCCAGCGCATCCCCGCCCGCATTGACCGGCGAGCTCCACCAGACATAGCCGTTTGCCTTGTTGACCAGTGCAAACAAATCCTCCGGCTGCTCGTCATTGTCCGTATCGAGCTTCGATTCATCCCACGCCCAGAATTCGAGCTTTTCATTTTCGGCGACCTTGCGCATCTTTGCAAAGACATCCTTGTCAGAGCGTTCGGTCCAGTCCGGCGCCTCCTGCGCAGAGGATTCGCCCTCTGCTTCGGCGGCTGCCTCCGTCTCCTCCGGCTCTGCCGAAACGGGCATCGCGGCGGTCGGCAGCATCATTGCGGCTGCGAGAATGCAGCACAGTATGTTACGTTTTTTCTGCAATCCGATCACCGCCCCTCAGACTCTCACGCGATACAGAATCTCTGTATACAGCGAATAGAAGAATACATAAACCTTCTGGAACAGCGAAAGGAACAGCACCGCCAGAAACAGAATAATCAGCATGGCGCAGAGCGTCAGAACAATCGCAGCGACGGTCTTTGTAAAGGTATACTGATGCACCGCCTTAATCGCATTGAACAGCAGCAGCGCCGTCCAGATGATGCCGACATAGTAGACCGTATCAAAGAACACGCCCTCGGCACGCACCAGCATATGCGAAAGGATCACCTGCGTAAATATCTGCACGATATAAGGAATCAGCGCATAGGAGCTGTAGATTGCAATATTCTTCATCGTGCCCTCGCCGTCGAGCAGCGTGCAGACCGCCCAGTTCCCGAGCACCCATGCAAGAAAATAGACGACCGAGCGCATGATATACGGCACAACGGAAAACATCGCATCGGGCAGCGGGCGGAACTGAAAGCCGCACCAGCGGTCGGATGCAATCAGCGCAATGAACAGCGCCGCAATGATAATCGCGGTATATTTGAGCGTGCCGCCCTTTTTCCAGCGCAGATCCTCAAAGCCCTCAAAGGGATGAAAGACAACATGCTTCACCCACTGCGGCTGTGTCAGGTCCATCATGATGCCGTTCCCCCTTCCGTTTTATGATCCGGCGCCTTTGCGGTGCCGAGCGCCTTTTTCTGCTGCCTGCGCAGATAATATTTCAGCGCGTATACACCGGCGATGATCAGCACAATGCCGATCAGAAGCTGTGTCAGATGCTGCCGCAGCCACTGCGAACGGTAGCGCTCAAAGGCACGGTTATAGCGTGCAGAGGCATCCGCCTTCTTTGCATATTCCATGGATTCCTTGTATCTGCCCATGTTGTAGTACGCACTGGAAATACCGAGATACGCTCTGCGGTAGTTGCCGTCGCGCTTTAAGACCTCGAGCCACGGCTCGAGCGCCTCCTCGTAGTAGCCGCCGTTATAGAGCTTCGTTGCATCGTGGACAATGCCGCCGAAAACGGTCTGACCGAAGATCGTGACCGTACCCTTTCCGGCATCGAGCACATAGATATTCTCACAGCCCGCGCCCTTTGTCTCCACGGCAGCGACATTGCCCTGCGTGAATGCGCCGACCTGATCGCCGGTCGTACCCATGATAAAGAGCAGATCGGCTTCCTTGTCATACTGGAAGACTCTGCCGGTCGTTGCATCAAGACAGTTGATCGAGCCGTCGTCGCCGATGTCGATATCGACGATCTTGGTCTTATAGCTCGTGCCGGAATACCATGTGGAGAACAGATCGCCCCATGTATAATTCGACATATAGCTGAACAGATTATAGCCTTCCGGATTGACCTTCTTGACGATATCGGTATCGGTCGAGCCGGAGGATGTCGAAGTATAGATAAAGCCCTTGACCGTGTCGATATCGAAGTTATCGAAGGCGGTCGGCGTGCTTCTGGAGCGGTAGCGCTTTTCCTCCTCGGAGGCGATCGCGTTCCAGAAATGGTTTGCAATGACGGTCGCAGTCGCGGCAACGGCATTCGCGCCGTAGTAGCCGATGAAGCTGCCGTCAGGACCGAACATCGCAGCGCCCTTGGTCGTATTGTTCAGCACAATGTAGATATTGCCGGCATTGTCGCAGAGAATCTTCTGCGGCAGGAAGGTCAGCTGCTGATCGTAGACCGTCGATTCCGGCTTCGTGATCTCCATGACGACCTTTCCGTCCGGCTCACAGACCAGCGCACGCGCATTTTCATTGTCAGCAATATACATCAGACCGGTATCCGGCGAGACAAACACGCCCTTCGGATTTTTGAGCTTTGTCTGCGAGCCGTCCGGCATGGTGAATGTATCATAGATCTGCAAAACCGCATCAAATTCGCTGTTGATCTTGAGGATCCGGTTGTTGCCGGAATCCACGAGATAGAACTGATCCTTCTCATCCTTGAACAGATCGCCCGGCGCGTTGAACGCCTTTGTCCCGAGGTCAAGACCGGAAACCGAGCGCTCCGCGAGATAGCCTGCCTGCGAGGGCACCGCTTCGCCGAGATAATTATAGTTATAGACATCGTAGGGTTCATCCGCCGATGCCGGAAGCATCAGGACAGATGCCGTACTCAGCAGCGACAGCACTGCCGCCGCGGACTGCATCAGCCTGCGCCTTGCATTCGTTTTCACGTAATTCCTCATCCTTTCTGCATAATCCGGACCGTATCTCAATCCTTGATGCCGGAATGTGCCATGGTCTCCATGACCTGACTCTGTGCG
>CAMHUJ010000432.1 GCA_946188175.1 uncultured Ruminococcus sp. | reverse complement strand
AAAATAGTGCCGCCGATGTGTTCAAGCACACCGGCGGCTGTTTTATCTATTTGTCATGAAGAGTCTGTGTATCAATCGAGCCTTGCGATCTTTCTGAGAATTGCGGTTACATCGAGGATTGTTGTCATGCCGTCACCGTCATAGTCGGCGTTTCCGAGACCGGTCTGCGTGATATTGGCGGCTGCATCTTCTACGCAGAATCGCGCAAGCAGGACAGCATCGGCAACATCAATCGAGCAGTCAAGTGTCACATCGCCGGAGATTGCGAGAGCATTTTGACCAATCATTTGCTCGTTAATAGATTCAGGACATAACCATTCAGCTGCAAGACCAAATTGTTCGTAAAGCTCTGCGGCAATTGCGAAATGGTCAGAGAATGCTGTTCCATCTGGCGGAATGATAGCGTACATCTGTTCAATATTATCATTGAAAAACACTCTGTTCATTTCAGAATCATATTGTCCGATTAACCTAGCTGTTTCGATATCGTCCGGTGTTACACAGATAAATTCACATTCGGGGTGATGTTCCTGTACCCATGCTTCAATGGATGTCCAGTCATAGGTTACATCCTCCAGCGCAGTATAGCTGCTGTTCCATTTATGGCTTGTGGGATAGTATGCTGTAGGATAAGTATTCCCAACCTGCTGGTAATGTGCAGTCTGTCCCCAAGTATAGAACTCAGTAATCAGTCCGGCTTGTGCCATATCTTTCATGATAGAAGCAGACACTTCTTCGGAACCGGCTGTTTCGCTTCTGTCGCAAAGCTCATAGGTGCAGGGCGCACACTTGTGGAACGATGCAGGAAAGCCGGTGCTATCGGCACCAACCAGCATTTCCGGATAATACTTTCTCA
The DNA here is from genome assembly GCA_946188175.1 of uncultured Ruminococcus sp. Lineage (GTDB taxonomy): Bacteria > Bacillota > Clostridia > Oscillospirales > Ruminococcaceae > Firm-04. The sequence continues at coordinate 2,114 of CAMHUJ010000432.1, read as the reverse complement.
GAATTGTCACGGCTTTTTGCTTTGCTTCTGTTTCGTCAAGATCAGCTCGGAACACCATGCGAATGATATTGCTGCGCGGCATTACGACATACAAGTTGTCTCCCTCATAGTGCGTTGTTTCGATTTTGGTTTCACCGGTGTCAGAATAAGTTACTTCGGCTTCCACATCCCGCGAGTAATGCTGCGTATACACCTGATAATCGCGCGGTGTGCCGGGAACACCGCCGTACCCAATCCATTTGAACATTCCTTTGTCATCGAGCTGCTGCATATCGGCGAATTCCCCTTCGCTGGCAGTTCCCCACCACCACAGGGCGGATACCGGCGTGGTCTGCACGGCGCTGCAAAGCATCATTGCGCCTGCAAGTATCGCTGCAAATCTTATACGCTTTTTCATTGTAATCCCTCCTGTTCGTTTTCGATTTTCAGTTTTAGTTTGTCTTTTTCCATTTCTTGGATCAATTCTTCATTTGTCATTTCCAGATAATCTGCATTGCAATTATCTGGCTCAAGTGTCATATTATCCGGTATCGGCATGGCATAATGGATTGTTTTGTTCAATTCCTTGCCATCGTCCAGATATGCTACAATCAGGGTAAGCCCATTTGGAACTGGCTTACAACCAATGATAACTGCATTGCTGTAGGCTGTATCAATTTCAACCAATAAGCAGTGTTTTTGTGTCAGATCATAGTCTTGCGGGATGCCGTATAGTGTCCGCATCCACGCATCCATATCACCTGTGCCACGGGAAAAGCGGCTGTATAGGTGCGGCTCTGATACACTTTCCGGATATTCGACCATTCCTTTCCAGAGAGGAACTTCGATTGTCGGATCTTCGATGATTGTCGGATCTTCGATGATTGCCGGAATACCAGAGCTATCTGTCGTTTCGATATGCTGTTCCGTTAAGGCTGTTGTTTCAATTGCAACAGCGGTTTGGGTTATAGGGGCATCGGTTTTCGGGAAATCAGTATATATAGTTACATCGGTCTGAGGAGGTTTTGCATCAGTCGATGCATCTGTTTGAACCGATGTATCTATTTCAGTAATAGCAGCCGAGACAGCAGCAGATGCTGTTGTGTTTACAGTAACAGTCCCAGAGGATACTGCGGTCTGAATCAGTGAAGTTATGGTCTGTGTTTCGGAATGACCGGCAAATTCGGGTGCAGTTGTCGTTGTTGTGATAACTTCTGTCGTTGATTCGAGTGGAGCTGTGATTTCAGGTGTTTGTATCCGCAGTTTCGGGTAAATCGCAGCCGAAATCAGTAAGACGATGCAGGCAGCAATCGCAGAAACCTGATACCAGCGAATGGGCTTGCTGTGCGGATTTGCAGCAGATACGATGTATTCATCCGAAATATCGCTCATCATTCCTAAAAATGATTTTGGATTCACAGCAATCCCTCCTTTACCAGGTACTTTTGCAGCCGTTTTCGTAAACGGGTAAGTGTCGTTCTGACATGGCTTTCTGTCATATGAAACATTTTAGCCAGTGCTACAGTATCAGTAAGATACCAATAACGCCGAACGAATAAATCTCGCTGCTTTATTGGCAATTCCTGTAAAAAACGATTGATTGCGCCGATTATTTCGCGGCGTTCAACTTCATCGACCACATCACCTCTGTCCGGAATGATCTCTGCAAGCTCATCAAGGGAACTTGCAGTGTTGGCTGCATTACGCTTTAATGTGTGGGCAGCACAGTAACGGTTATATGCAGCATTACGAACTAAACGCAGCAGATAAGCGCAATAGTTCTTCGGCTTGGCGGGCGGGATTGCATTCCATGCAGCCAGCATTGCATCATTCAGACATTCTTCGGCATCTTCAGCACTGCCGGTAATATCTCGCGCAACTGACCGGCAGAGCGCTCCGTATTGCTGTTCGCTTTCGGAGATTGTCTGCTCATTGCGCTGTTCAAATAATGCTATGATTGCTTGATCGGTCATGGCTGCCACCGCCCTTCGTGTTCGCCTTCATACATAAGAACAAGATTTATAGAAAAACGCTACACTTAGAAAGAAAAGTTTTTTCTTTGGTTTCAGTATAACATATTTTCAAGAATATTTCTATAAAACACAAAATGTGTTACAAATTGTATTGCATTTTCT
>CAMHUJ010000431.1 GCA_946188175.1 uncultured Ruminococcus sp. | reverse complement strand
AAAGGTCACGCATGCGGTGCAAATGGCGAGCTTGCAGGACGTTTTCTCGTTTGAGCAGGTCGCGGCATTTGTGGAGCGCGTGCAGGAGACGGTCGATGCGCCGCTGTTCACTGTCGAGCCGAAAATCGACGGACTCTCGGTCTCGCTGGAATACGAAAACGGCGTATTGACGCGCGGTTCGACACGCGGCGACGGCTTCGTCGGCGAGAATGTCACCGCAAATCTCAAGACGATCCGCAGCATTCCGCTGCTGCTGAAGGATGCGCCGCCCGTGCTCGAGGTCCGCGGCGAGGTCTATATGCCGCGCGCGTCGTTCGAGCGGCTCTCGGCGCAGCAGGAAGCCGCCGGTGAGGAGCTGTTCAAGAATCCGCGCAATGCGGCGGCAGGCTCGCTCCGGCAGAAGGATTCTGCGGTGACGGCATCGCGGCGGCTCGATATCTTCGTGTTCAATCTCCAGCGCGTCGAGGGCGAGGAAATCACCGCGCATTCGCAGTCGATTGACTGGCTGAAGGCGCTCGGCTTCCCCGTCATCCCCTACGAAAAATGCCCCGCAGATGCGGAGAAAATCCGCGCAGCGATTGAGAAAATCGGTGCTATGCGCGGCGAACTGCCCTATGATATCGACGGCGTGGTCGTCAAGGTGGACAGCCTCTCCGAGCGCGAACAGCTCGGCGCAACCGCAAAATATCCGAAATGGGCGGTCGCATACAAGTTCCCGCCGGAGGAAAAAGTGACAAAATTGCGCTCGATTGAGATTCAGGTCGGGCGGACAGGCGTTCTGACGCCAGTTGCCGTATTTGATGCAATTTCTCTCGCAGGTACGAGCGTTTCGCGTGCCGTGCTGCACAATCAGCAATTTATTACAGAAAAGGACATCCGCGTCGGTGATCTGATCCGCGTTCGCAAGGCGGGCGATATCATCCCCGAGGTACTCGCATCCGAATCGCACGAGCCGGATTCTGTCCCCTATGAGATTCCGTCACGCTGTCCGGTCTGCGGCAGTCCGGTTCAAGCGGACGGCGATGCGGCGGCAGTACGCTGCTTCAATCCGGCATGTCCGGCGCAAATCTTCCGTGCAATCGTCCATTTTGCGTCAAAAAACGCGATGAACATTGACGGGCTCGGTCCGGCAATCGTCCAGCAGCTGCTCGATGAAAAGCTGATCCGGACGCCTGCCGATCTCTATACGCTGACAAAAGCGCAGCTTCTGACGCTCGAGGGATTCAAGGAAAAATCCGCGGAGAATCTGCTGCTGGCAATCGAAAACTCCAAATCGCAGCCGCTTGACCGCGTGATTGCGGCGCTCGGCATCCGCAATATCGGACAAACTGCATCGACACAGCTCTGTGATGCATTCGGCTCGCTCGATGCGATCCGGCAGGCAAAACCGGAGGATATTGCTGCGATTGAGGGCTTCGGCGATATTATGGCGGAATCCGTCGCGGAGGCATTTGCGCAGCCCGATTTCAACGCGCTGGTCGATGCGCTCAAAGCAAACGGCGTCAAAATGGAATATACTGCGAAAACTGTCGCAAGTGCGCGGTTTTCCGGTATGACATTCGTCCTGACGGGCACGCTCCCGACCATGAAGCGCGACGCGGCAAAGGCGCTGATCGAATCGCACGGCGGCAAGGTTTCCGGCTCGGTCTCGAAGAAAACGAGCGTAGTCGTTGCCGGTGACGACGCAGGAAGCAAGCTGACGAAAGCCGAAGCGCTCGGCATCGAAATCATTGACGAGGCGGAGCTGCTGCGACGCTGCAACACGGAGGAAACATCATGAATATTCAGATTTTCGGCAAATCCAAGTGCTTTGACACGAAAAAGGCGGAGCGTTTTTTCAAGGAGCGCGGTGTCAAATTTCAGCGCATCGACCTGCCGGACAAGGGCATGAGCAAACGCGAGCTCGAGAGCGTGATCCGTGCGGTCGGCGACATCGAGCTGCTTGTTGATCCGAAGGATCCGGACTATGCGCTCTGGAAGCATTCGTTCCCCGCTGCGCAGTTTGATATGCTGATCGAAACGCCCGAAATGCTCCGGACGCCAATCGTCCGCAACGGACAGAAGGCGACCGTCGGCGAGGCGTCCGCGATCTGGAAAACATGGTTCACAGAGGAAAAATAAGGAGCTGACAACATGAACGATATCCGGTCTCGCATTCTTGAAAAGCTCGGGGAGATCGAGCGCACGGAGCATGTGAAGATTCTGCACTGCGTCGAATCCGGCAGCCGCGCATGGGGCTTCCCCTCGCCCGACAGCGACTACGATGTGCGGTTTATCTATCTGCGCGAGCGTGACTTCTATCTCGATCTGTCGCCGCAGCGCGATGTGATTGAATGGCAGCTCGACGATGTCTATGATATCAGCGGCTGGGATGTTCAGAAGCTGCTGCGGCTGCTCTATAAATCGAATCCGACGGTGTTTGAATGGGCGGCGTCACCGATTGTCTACCGGACGGCGCCGGATTGGGAAACAGTCGCAAAGCTGATTCCTTCGTATTTTCGCGTAAAATCGGGTCTGCATCATTATCTCAGCATGGCGGATGGCAACTGCAAAGCCTATTTGCAGGGCGAAAGTGTCAGGCTGAAAAAATATTTCTATGTGCTGCGTCCGCTGCTTGCCTGCCGCTGGATCATCGACCGGCAGACGCCCCCGCCGATGCTGTTTTCGGAGCTGATGCAGGCGGAGCTTGCGCCGGAGATGCAGCCCGTTGTCGATGCGCTGCTTGCAAGAAAACAGGAGACCTCGGAGCTCGGCACAGATAAGCCGATTGCGCCGCTGCATGCGTATATTGACCGGCAGCTTGCCGAAATCAAACAGATTGCAGAGCAGATGCCCGCGCCTCCGCATCCGGACTGGGCGCCGCTGAATCAGGCATTCCTGAATCTCCTAACTCCTCACTCCTAACTTTCTCCATATGATCTATATATCATCCGCCGTAAGGCGGATACCATAACTCCTCACTCCTAGCTC
>CAMHUJ010000430.1 GCA_946188175.1 uncultured Ruminococcus sp. | reverse complement strand
TTCTCGCATACAACGCGGATCTCGTGCCGATCGGCGCAGACCAGAAGCAGCATCTCGAGCTCGCACGCAATATCGCACAGCGCTTCAATCAGCGCTACGGCGAGACCTTCACCGTGCCGGATGCCTACATTCCGAAGCAGGGTGCAAGACTGATGTCCTTGCAGGACCCGACCAAGAAAATGTCCAAATCCGATGAAAATGCGAATGCATGCGTCTTTATCCTCGATGACAAGGATACGATCCTGCGCAAATTCAAGCGCGCCGTCACCGATTCCGATACCGAGGTCTGCTACAGAGAGGGCAAGGACGGCATCAATAACCTCATGACCATTTACGGTGCCGTCACCGGCAAGACTATGGATGAGATCACCGCCGAATTCGCCGGCAAGGGCTACGGCGACTTCAAGACCGCAGTCGGCGAGGCGGTTGCCGATCATCTGGAGCCTGTCCGCTCCGAATTTGCCCGTCTGATCGCCGATAAGGCGTATCTGACCGAGTGCATGACGAACGGCGCACAGCAGGCATATCACCTGACATCCAAGCTGATTCGCAAGATTTACCGCCGTGTCGGATTCATCGACAGACTGTAAGCCGCAGAGAAACAGCTGTCATTATGTCGTGTAATTCACTAAAATCAGACAAAAAGCGCACGTCCGTTTTGGATGTATGCTGAAATTTTCAAAAAATACGCAAAAACGCTTGCTTTTTGTTGTAAATAGAGGTAAAATAAGCTATATGAGAACAAGCGAAGAAACGCTTGCAGCACTGCGAAACCGCCCCCACTACGGCATTTCGGAGCTGCTGCAAATCATGCAGGTACTGCGCAGCGAAAACGGCTGCCCGTGGGACAAGGAGCAAACGCATCAGAGCATCCGGCAGGATCTGCTCGAGGAATGCTATGAAGCCGTCGAGGCAATCGACATGAACAGCGTTCCGATGATGCGCGAGGAGCTCGGCGATGTCCTGCTTCAGGTTGTATTTCACAGTCAGATCGAGGCAGAACAGAACCACTTTACCTTTGACGACATCTGCGACGAGGTTTGCAGAAAGCTCGTCATCCGGCATCCGCATGTCTTCGGGACAACCGAAGTCTCCGGCAGCGAGGAGGTCCTCAAGAACTGGGACAGCATCAAGCAGGAGACCAAGCATCAGCAGACTGCCGCCGAAACACTGGACGGCGTCTGTAAGGCACTCCCCGCCCTGATGTATGCGCAGAAGCTCGGCAAACGTGCCGGCAGAGCAGGCATGGACTGGAAATCCGCAGAGGATGCATTCCAGTATATCCGCAAGGAAACGGATGAGCTGGAGGCAGCTATGCAGAGCGGAGACAGCAAACAGATCGAGGAAGAGCTCGGCGACCTTCTGTTCTCCTGTGTCAATACGGCACGGCATCTGCATATTGATGCGGAAACCGCAATGCGCGATGCTGCGGAAAAATTCCGGAAGCGCTTTGCAGAGACAGAACGGCTTGTCCTCGCTGACAAAAAAGATATGACAGCACTTGATCTGGACACACTGGATGTCTACTGGGCGGAAGCAAAGAAGCATCTTGCAGAGCCCGAATCATAATTTACATGCGCGCAGCAAACCGGCGCGCTGTAAATAAAACAGAGAATGAAAATTGGAGGATCTTCACAATGACCAAAATCGAACTGATTACCGCACTGGCGCAGAAGGGTAACTGCACCAGAAAAGAGGCTGATGACGCGCTGGCTCTCGTCACATCCGTCATCGTTGATTCGCTGATCGCAGGTGAAAAGGTACACCTGACCGGTCTCGGCACCTTCGAGATTCACGAAAGAAAAGCGAAGGAAACCAAGAATCCGCGTACCGGAAAGCCTATGACGACTCCGGCAAAGAAGGCACCTGCCTTCCGCGCATCGAAAGCACTGAAGGAAGCTGTTAACAAGTAATGAGACTGGATAAATATCTGAAGGTCTCCCGCCTGATGAAGCGCAGAACCGTCGCCAATGAAGCATGTGACGCCGGAAGAGTCTCCGTCAACGGGAAGCCTGCGCGTGCCTCCTATGATGTCAAAGTCGGCGATCTGATCGAGATTGCCTTCGGACAGAGAACCATGAAGGTACGTGTTGCCGCTGTTTCCGAGGTCGTTCGGAAGGAAGAAGCGGCGGCGCTCTATACGGTTGAACCGTGAATCTGCCGCGATACTTGCAGATCGGATCAAGCTGAAACCAAAGCCGGAGAGGACGAATCTCCGGCTTTTTTCTTTGATATACGGCAATACACCGGAATACAAAATGCCCCCGACCTAAAGATCAGGGGCATTTGATATCGCTTCTGATTAGTCAGCGGTGTACGGGATCAGCGCAACATATCTGGAGCGCTTGATCGCGGTCGTGAGCTCACGCTGGTGGAATGCACAGGTGCCGGTGACTCTGCGGGGCAGAATCTTTGCACGCTCGGTCATGCACTTCTTCAGACGGTTGATATCCTTGTAGTCGATGTTCTGAACCTTATCTGCACAGAACATACAAACCTTTCTGCGCGGTCTTTTGCCGCCGCGCTGCGGTCTCTCATGATCCATAGCCATGATCGTATTTCCCTCCTTTTCAGGAAATCTGTTTAGAACGGCACTTCGCCGTCACTCAGTATTTCTTCAAAATCACCGATATCGCCAATGGAAAGCGCATCCTGTGCCGGTGCTGCCGGACGCGGTGCTGCCGGTGCATTCTGGTAGCCGTTATTATTCTGATAACCGCCGCCGTAATTGTTGCCCTGCGGAGCGCCGTAACCGCCCTGCTGACCGCCGCCGTAATTCTGCTGACCGCCGTTGTTATAGCCGCCGTCAAAACTACCGCCGTCAAAGCCGCCGCCCTGCGAATTGCTCTTGGATTCACAGAAGCTCACATTTTCAACCATGACTCGCATGCTGTAATGCTTCACGCCATTGTTATCGGTATAATTATTATTCCGAAGCTGTCCTTCCACCAGAATCATATTACCCTTATTGAAATA
>CAMHUJ010000429.1 GCA_946188175.1 uncultured Ruminococcus sp. | reverse complement strand
TTGGAGGCCGGCACTGCCGGCTTATAGCATTTTATCACACAAAAACCAAGCTGAGTGCAGTATTCTTTATGTTTCGTTTTTTCTTCCGGAGAGCTTTAGATCATTGGAGGCCGGCACTGCCGGCTTATAGCATTTTATCACACAAAAACCAAGCTGAGAGCAGTATTCTTTATATTTCGTTTTTTCTGCCGGAGAGCTTTAGATCATTGGAGACCGGCACTGCCGGCGGACTTTAGATCTATGGATAATTTGTTATAGTTTTGCTGTGAAATATCATTGCTTTGTACTTGGAAATATGGTATGATAACTGTAGCAACGAATCAGAAAGGATTTCTTCTATGAAACAATTTCGCATGCTTATCAATGCAGCAGATGTGACCGGACATATCGAGCCGGAGATTTACGGCCATTTCGCGGAGCATCTCGGCAGATGCATCTATCAGGGCATCTATGTCGGCGAGGATTCTCCGATTCCGAATACATGCGGCATCCGCAATGACGTGATCGCGGCGTTCCGGCAGATTCATATGCCGGTGCTGCGCTGGCCGGGCGGCTGCTTTGCCGACGAGTATCACTGGAAGGACGGCATCGGCGAGAAATCCGCGCGCCGGAAGATGATCAACACAAACTGGGGCGGTGTCACCGAGGACAATTCCTTCGGTACGCATGAGTTCATGAAGCTCTGCGAACTGGTCGGCTGCGAGCCGTATATCACGGGCAATGTCGGCAGCGGCACGGTGCAGGAGCTGTCGGAATGGGTCGAATATATGACCTTCGACGGCGTCTCTCCTATGGCGGAGCTGCGCCGCAAAAACGGCAGAGAGACGTCGTGGCGGCTGAAATATCTCGGCATCGGCAATGAAAACTGGGGCTGCGGCGGCAATATGCGCCCTGAATATTATGCAGATGTATACCGGCGGTACCAGAGCTTCTGCAAGAATTATCCGGGCAATCAGCTTTACAGAATTGCCTGCGGTCCGAGCGGCAGTGACTGGCACTGGACCGAGGTCATGATGCAGAATCTTAACCCGATGCAGACCGAAGCAATCGCGCTGCATTTCTATTCGATTCCGGACTGGAATCATAAGGGCTCTGCGACGGAGTTCACGGATGATGAATATTATGCGATTGCTGAAAGCGCATATTACATGGACACGCTCCTGCATATGCACACGCAGATCATGGAGCGCTATGACCCCGAGAACAAAATCGCGCTGGTTGTGGATGAGTGGGGGACATGGTATGATGTCGAGCCGGGCACGCATCCGGGATTCCTCTATCAGCAGAACACCATGCGCGATGCCATGACGGCTTCGGTGACGCTCAACCTGTTCAACCGGCACAGCCGCCGCGTCAAAATGGCAAATCTCGCGCAGGCGGTGAACGTACTGCAAGCGCTGCTGCTGACGGAGGGCGACAGGCTCATCAAAACACCGACCTTCCATGTGTTTGATCTGTTCAAGGCGCATCAGGGCGGCGACGCAGTTTATTGCTTCACCGAAAATGCGCCGCTCTGCGAGGGAAAAAACGTACCGATGCTCTCTGCTTCGGCATCAGTGAAGGACGGCGTTCTGACGCTGACTGCTGCAAATCTCTCGCTGCATGAGGAGACGGAGATTCTCTGCGTTGTCTGTAATCTGGATGTTTCTGACGTATCTGCGCGGATTTTGACGCAGAATGTTCAAGCGTATAATGATTTTGATACGCCGGAGCGTGTGACAATTACAACGCATCCGGCAGAGCTGGAAAACGGCAGACTGCGCATCACGCTGCCGCCCTGCTCGGTTGCGGCGGTGACGCTGAAATGATGCCGGTCTGCAAACGCTGTCTGCTCGCGGATATGGATGCATCCGGTGTATATGCGACGATTCTGCGGCGCATTGAACAGATGCCGGAGGGGCAGCGTGCCGACGCGGAAACATACCGTCAGCGTCTGGAATGCTGCCGCGGCTGTGATGCGCTCGTCAACGGGCTTTGCAGCATCTGCGGATGCTTCATTGAACTGCGTGCTGCAAAAGCGGAAATGCACTGTCCGCATCCGGAACGCTTCTGGTAATATAAAAGCCGCGGAATCAACGCAAATGCGAAGATTCCGCGGCTTTTTGATGCAGTTATCCTGCCGGAACGGTCTCTGTTACCGTGACGAACGCAAGTCCCGCGGCACGGAGATCGCTTGCACAGGCTTCCGCACGCTGCGGCTCTGCGCATCCCGCAAAGACCGCGGCACCGCTTCCGGAGAGAACCGGTTTCAGCCCGTGGCTGCGCATGATTTGGCGTATCGTTTCGACCTCTGCAAGATCGGTGATCGCGTCAAAATGATTGCCGCATGCAGAAAACAGCGTATCTGCATCACTTTGAAGCGCATCCAGTACATGCTTCGTATCATGAGGCAGCGCTGCTTCATATGCATCCAGCCGACGGTATGCCTCCGGCGTGGAGATGCCCTCATTGCCCTTTGCAATCACGAGCGGATAGCGCGGCAGATCGGGCAGGGGCGTCAGTTCGTCGCCGATGCCGCCCGCACAGCAGGTCCCGCCGTAGAGGAAGAACGCGCAGTCCGCGCCGAGCGATGCCGCAATCGAATGGAGCTCCGAATCAGAGAACGGAAGCGCCAACAGCTGCCGGATTCCCTTGAGTGCCGCCGCACAGTCGGAGCTGCCGCCGCCCATGCCTGCCTGCGAGGGTATCTGCTTTTCGAGATGTATCGTCAGTCCGCGCGGCGCCTCGCCGAGCAGCCTGACCGCCGCCTTCCAGACGAGATTCCGTTCGTCGCAGGGGACATCCGGTACATTGCAGGTCAGCGTCATCGGCTGATCGGGCGCGGTTTTCGTCAGCGTCAGCGTATCGTAGATGCCGACTGTCTGAAAGACGCTGTGCATGGTATGGTAGCCGTTCGGCAGCTTTCCGGTGATATCGAGTGAGAGATTGATCTTCGCCGGTGTGCGGATGATCAGGGATTCATTCATGAACCGGACT
>CAMHUJ010000428.1 GCA_946188175.1 uncultured Ruminococcus sp. | reverse complement strand
GGCTGAACGGGCTTGCAGATATAACGGAATGCGCGAACCTTGAAGGCATCCAAAATGTGTTCGCTGCTGGCGGTCAGGAAGATGATCAGCGTATCCCGACGCCGGCGGCTGAGCACCGCAGCAGTCTCCATGCCGTCCATTTCCGGCATGTCAATATCCAGAAAGACAAGCTCAAAGGAAAGTCCGCTGTCAAGCAGCTCCTTGCCGTTGTGATACTCGAAGACATCCTCAGCCGGAGAGAGCTGCCGAATCCGCCGGATGATTTCCTTGCAGATCAGCGGTTCGTCATCGCAAACAGCTATTTTCATTTTAACCTCCCCATACGAAAACAAGCCGTGCTGCCGCGGAATACGGCAGAGCGCACAGCAGACCGTGCAGTTGGTCAAATCAAATAATCGGAACAGAATGTATAGTGTATTTCTATATTATCAGTATATTATCTTGCTGCAATTACAAATGGTACAATACTATTATACCACATTTTATCGCATTTTGCAATGTTTCGCGCGAAAAAAATATGATGAATTATGAAAGATATATGATGATTTGTCGCATGCGGCGGGAAATCAGAAACCACGCCGGTATCCGGCGTGGTCAGAGATCGTATTGCGGGACTGCATCTTCACAGATCACGCCGGATTGCTGCCGCATCCATGGAGCGGACACGCTTCGTCAGCAGATGCGAGAGCGGAAGATACAGCAGATAAACCGGAACCGCTGCGGCAAGCGTCAGCAGGGCGGAGGGCAGCAGGATTCTGCCCCAGAAGAACTCTCTGCCTTCGGTGCGGAAAATGCCGACCGTCAGCACCCAGCGGAGCATGCCGTGCAGAAAGACGCCCGCGGCGGTCAGGACAAAATAATGCAGAAAGCTGCGGCGCAGAATCTGCTCGAACAGCAGGCAGACTGCCGTACAGATAATCACCATGTAAATCGCATTGACGCCGAGCACGCTGCCGCATGCAAGGTCAATGCCGAAGCCTGCAAGTACGCCGGATGCCATGCAGAAATATAAATCCTCGTTCATGCAGATGCAGACCGCTGCCGGAATCACCCAGAGCGGCTGTAATCCGCCGCCGAGCATCGGGACGATGCAGAGCAGCAGCAGCAGGAGACTCAGCGCCCTGCGGATGAGATTGCGCCGCCTTGTCCGCTGCTCGGAGCTTGTCCTGCGCTGACGGAGCGGCTTTCGCTGCTTAGCTTTCACCGAAGGACTCACCCTTTCCTTCAAAATCCAGCAGAACCGTTACTGACTCGAGCTTTGAGAAATCGACGGACGGTGCAAGGTGTGCAGTTTTCGAAAGCCCGCTTTCCTCAAGATCTATTTCCGTGATATTGCCGACCGGAAGCCCGTAGGGGAACAGACCCGTTGTGCCCGCGGTGATGATCAGGTCGCCTTCCTTGGCGGTGCTGTGCTCGTCAATGTACATCATGACGGCACGGTCATCGACCGCATAGCGCAGATCGCCCTCAACGATGCCGCTGTCGCCCGTTTGCAGGATGACGGCGCCGATCGAAAGCTCCGGCGAGAGCATGGTCGTGACGGTTGCATAATGCGGACTGAGCTCCGTGATGACGCCGATCAGTCCGTCGGCACAGATCACCGGTGCATTCAGCGTGATGCCGTCCTCCTCGCCCTGATCTATCAGAAAGCTGTGGGTCAGGTCGTTTGCGACGGGCATCAGCACCTTGCATGGCTCGGAAAGCACGAAATCACGGTGCTTCTGCTTGATGCCGAGCTGGTCGCGGAGTGCTTCGAGCTCTTCGATTGCATCGTCATAGCCGATAAGCTGCGCATTGAGCGAGGCGATTTCCTTCCGCAGACGCGCATTTTCGTCGCGGTATGCCTTGGAGCCGAAATAGGTATCGAGATGCTCGTTGACCTCGCCGGAAATCGCAGCGGATGCCTTGCGCGCCGGTGCGCTGATATGCTGCATCATCCGCGTGAGATAATCCGTATGCGCGCCGGATTTCAGCGAATAGAGCATGATGCCCGTCAGCAGCGCAAGCAGACACAGCAGAACGCGGAATTTTGCGCTGCGGAAAAATGCATTGAGATTCATGTTGCTGCTCCTTTGGATTCGGGGTTCTCTTTCTTTTTTTTTACGTATCTGTGCGGTTATGCTTTTTCAAGCCGGACGTTCGGATGCTCGGCGCGCAGATGCGCTTTGAGTGCCTGAAAGGATTCGATGCTGATATCGTGTTCCATTTTGCAGGCGTCCTCGGCTGCGGTCTCCGGCGTGACGCCGAGGTCGATCAGCCACTGCGACAGTACCAGATGCCGCTCATAAATCCGCTCGGCAACCTCTCTGCCGCTGTCTGACAGCGTGATGTTGCCGTCCTCTGCAATTTCAATGAAGCCGCCGTCACGCAGAATGCCCATTGCACGGCTGACACTCGGCTTTGAGACATCCATTTCATGTGCAATATCCACGGCGCGTACATAGCTGTTTTTCAGATGCAGTACGAGGATCGTTTCAAGATAGTTTTCTCCGGATTCATATAGTTTTGCCATATTGTTACTCCTTTGTATTTGTATCGACCACGTCGCATACGGTCAGAGCCGGACCTGCGACCCGAAAGCGGATATCAAAGCCTGCAAAACTGATGCCGTAGATGCGCTCCGGATCGTCCGAATAGCCCGGACGCGGATCAAGCCGCAGCACATCAAGCGCTGCCTGCCGCTTTTCAGCCGGAAGCCGGTCAAGCAGCGCTGCCGGAAAATCGACCGTCAGCGCATGCTGTCTTGTTTCGGCGGTATAGCCTTCGGATGCGTCCGGTTTGCAGTCTGCGACCGGAATATAGGGCTTGATATCGTAAATCGGGGTACCGTCCAACAGGTCGATGCCGGACACAAGCAGCCGGACGGGCTGCTCCTCCGCATAGACCGCTTCCAGTCTGACGCAGGAAAGCCCCAGCGGATTCGGGCGGTACGGCGCGCGGGTTGCAAATACGCCGAGCCTTGTATTTCCGCCGAGGC
>CAMHUJ010000427.1 GCA_946188175.1 uncultured Ruminococcus sp. | reverse complement strand
AGCATTTCAAAAGCTATCTGAAACAGAAAAGCTACGACACATAAACTATTTGATTTTCAAGTATACCGAAAACTTTGTGATAAACCCTTCTGTTCCTAATGAAGTGTTAGATAATGAAGATTTGCAATTCTTATTTGCACAGGATATGTACATTCCTTCTTTAGAGGACGACTATGAATTGCTTGAGAAAATTCCGAACTTTCTGGAATTATCATTTTAATGGGAAGTGATTTCATGAATCCCAACTCATTCAGTGAGTATAACATCAGCCAGAAGCCCGCGCTGGAGCTCCTGCAAAAAATGGGCTATACCTATCTCCCGCCGGAGGAATGTGAGCGGCAGCGCGGCGACCTCTACGGCGTTCTGCTGAAAGAGATCCTGCGCGAGCGCCTTGCCGCCTTCAACCGCTACGAGTACGGCGGCAGCGAATACCGCTTTTCGTCCGCGAATATCGAGCGCGCCGCCGATGAACTGGACGAGCCGCTCGGCAGCAACCTGATCGCCGCCAGCGAAAAGGTCTATGACGATCTGATGCTCGGCAAAAGCCACCCCGAAACGCTCCCCGACGGGCGCAGCGTCAATTTCAATCTGCGCTATATCGACTGGGAGCACCCCGAAAACAATGTGTTCCATGTCACCGAGGAATTCACGGTTCACAGCATCGACGGGCAGCACAACACCCGCCCGGATATTGTGCTGTTCGTCAACGGCATCCCGTTCGCGGTGATCGAGTGCAAGGCGCCGACGGTTTCGGTCGAGCAGGCGATCTCGCAGATGATCCGCAACCAGAAGCCGGAGTATACACCGCAGCTGTTCAAGTTCGCGCAGATCGTTCTCGCAACGAACAAGGACTTCGTGAAATACGCGACCGCCGGAACGGCAAAGAAGTTCTGGAATGTCTGGCGCGAGGAAGATACAGCATGGCGCGATGGTCTGCTTGATACGTATGTCACGGAGCGTTCGCACACGCCGCAGGACAAAGACATTGTTTCGCTGCTGCATCCCGACCGCCTTCTGGAGCTGACCAAATATTTCGTGCTGTATGACGCAAATATCAAGAAAATCTGCCGGCATCAGCAGTTTTTTGCGATTCGGGAGATCATCCGCACGATCAATACCGACGATGAACAGGGCAACCGGCAGAGCGGTGTCATCTGGCATACGCAGGGCAGCGGCAAGTCGCTGACTATGGTGATGCTGGCGAAATATATCCTCATGGAGCTGCGGGCAGTACATCCGCGTGTGATTATCGTCACCGACCGCAAAGATCTGGATAACCAGATTGCGAAAACCTTCGCACATACGAGATTATCCCCTGCCAAAGCGACCAGCGGCAAGCATCTTGTCGAGCTGATTCGCAGCGGCAGGGCGGACGTCGTTACGTCGATCATTAACAAGTTCAATACCGCCGAGAATCAGAAGGTCAAGATCGACGACAGAAACATTTTCGTGCTGGTCGATGAGAGCCACCGCAGCAATTACGGCTCACTCGCCGCAAAAATGCGCATTGTATTCCCGCGCGGCTGCTATATCGGCTTTACCGGCACGCCGCTGATGAAAAAGGAGAAGTCCACGACCGGACGCTTCGGCGGCAAGCTGATTCACAAGTATACAATCAAAGATGCGGTTGACGACAAGGCAATCGTGCCGCTTGTCTATGAGGGGCGCTTTGTCGATCAGAAGGTCGATGAAGAAAATATTGACCTCTGGTTTGAGCATACCACGCGCCGCCTGAATGACCGCGAGCGCGAGGATCTGAAGAAAAAGTGGAGCAGTATCCGCCGCCTGACCTCGACTGATGCCCGTATCCGCCGCATCGCGTTGGATATTGATGAGCACTTCACGGACAGCATCAAGAAAACCGGCATGAAAGCGATGCTGGCGACCAATTTCAAGCGGGATGCCGTGCGCTATCTGGAAGTGTTCGAGAAATTCGGTGACCTGACCTGTGCCGTGGTGATTTCCGCACCCGATATGCGCGAGGGCGAGGACGATGTGCTCTCTGAAACCGATGACAAGGTGCTTGCCTTCTGGAATAAGATGATGGCGCAGTATGGCGACGCCGACACCTACGAGGAAACGATCAAGAACCAGTTTATCGACGGCGAGATTGATATTCTGATCGTATGCAGCAAGCTGTTGACCGGCTTTGATGCGCCGGTCTGTCAGGTGCTTTACATCGACAAGGAGCTGAAAGAGCACGGACTGCTGCAAGCGATCGCCCGCACGAACCGTCTGTATGAGGGCAAGGACTATGGCCTGATCGTCGATTATCGCGGATTGATTCAGCAGCTTGATACCGCAATGGATATGTACAGCGGTGCGGGCCTCGAAAACTATGACGGCAGCGATCTGAGCGGCGCAATTGTCGATGTGATTTCGGCAGTCGGCAAGCTGCGGGAAAGCTATTCACAGCTCGTCAGCCTGTTTTCGGATGTGAAAAACAAGGAAGATGAAAACGAATACTCTGATTTGCTGGCTGATGAGGAGCTTCGCAAGAATTTCTATAACGCCCTCTGCATCTTCGGAAAGCATCTCGCAATGGTGCTGAATTCGGAAAAAGCCTATGAAGCCATGCCGAAAGATGAGATTCAGAAGTATAAATCCGCCTTTATCATGTTCACGAAGCTGCGGAATGCCGTGAAGATTCGCTATGCTGATGCGATCGACAATGCAGAATATGAGCCGCTGATGCAAAATCTGCTTGACCAGAATCTTTCTGTCACCGGCTTGAAAATCATTGCAGCGCCGGTTGATATTCTGGATTCGGACGGCATGGAGAAGGAACTTGAAGCACTTGGCTCGGCCCGTTCCAAAGCAGACGCGATCCGCTCACATCTGAGTAAGAGTATTTCGGAGAAATATGACGAAAATCCGGCATATTACGACACATTCTCAAAGAAGATCAAGGAAGCGCTGGAACTGTATAAGCAGATGATGATCAGCGAGGCTGAGTATTTGAAACGAATGCAGGATATCATGAA
>CAMHUJ010000426.1 GCA_946188175.1 uncultured Ruminococcus sp. | reverse complement strand
CACAGCCGATCGCCTCACTGAGATTCATCCGCATCTGCATGATATGCGGCGCCATTTTCGGAGCCTGCGCAAGAATCGTCGCATCAAGATTGCCGAGCGTCCAGCCCTCTCTGCGGATCAGCGCCGTCACATGCCGCAGCAGTGCAATGCTGTCCGCGCCTGCATACTGCGGATCGGTGTCCGGAAAATGCTTTCCGATATCGCCGAGCGCCAGTGCGCCGAGCATGGCATCCATAACAGCGTGCGTCAGTACGTCCGCATCCGAATGCCCGAGGAGTCCGAGCCGGTGCGGAATCTCAACGCCGCCGATGATCAGCCTGCGGTTTTCGGTCAACCGGTGTACGTCATAGCCGTGTCCGATGCGGATATCAGTCATTTGTCTCATCCTCCTCATACTGTCTGAGCAGCGCCTCGGCGACTGCAAAATCATCGGGCGTCGTCAGCTTGAGATTGCTGTAGGCGCCTTCGGTCATTGTGACCGGCACGCCGAGCGCCTCCATGAGCTGACAGTCGTCGGTATAATCCTTCCCCTGCTCCGCTGCAAGCTGCATCGCCTGACGGTACAAACTGAGCCGGAATACCTGCGGCGTCTGCGTCTGCCAGAGCAAAGCGCGCTCCGGCGTTTCTTTGATGATACCGCCGCGCACGAGCTTGATCGTATCCTTGACCGGTACGCCGAGTGTTGCAGCGCCGGATATCCGCGCATCCGCAATCACATGCTCAATATCGGCAGGGCGGATCAGCGGTCTTGCGCCGTCATGGATCGCCGCATATTCAACCGGAAACGGCAGCGCAATGATCCCGTTCTGCACGCTCTGCTGACGGGTATCGCCGCCTGCCGTGACTGTCACAGGGCAGCCAAGCTCCGGTTCGATCTCTGCAATGGAGCGGCGGAATTCGTCAATATCCTGTCTGCGGCAGATAACAACAAGCCCCGCAATACTTTCGCATTTGCAAAAGCTGCGGAGCACCTGATGCAGAACCGTCGTCTCCCCGAGGGGATGCAGGATCTTATGGATGCCGCCCATTCTGGTCGCGTTTCCGGCGCAGACCAGAATGGCAGCAGTATCTTTTTGTTTCATCATGAATCAGTCAACGCCCGGCGCCTTGGTACCGCAGACAGCGCAGAACAGCGCATCCGCGCTCAGCACCTCGCCGCAGTTCGGGCAGACATTCTGTACGGGCTGTGCCGGTGCTTCGGGCGCAGCGGGAGCAGCAGGCTGTGCAGGCTGCTCAGGGACCTTATTGCCGCATGCAGCACAGAACAGTGCATCCGCAGCGAGTGCCTGTCCGCAGAACGGGCAGATCGGCTGAACAGCTGCCGGAGCCGGTGCAGGAGCCTGTACCGCCGGAGCCGCAGCGCCGCAGTTCGGGCAGAATTTCGAGCCGATCAGAATCGGTCTGCCGCACTCAGGACACGCAACGGAGCCCTCCAGTGCCTCCAGCTCATGCTGCTTTGCCTCAAGGCTTGCCTTGAGCTCATTGATCGCCGTAAACATTTCCGCATATTCCGGCGCAGGATTATCACATGTTTCCGTAAAGTATTTCTCACCGATATCGCGGTAGCGGTTGCGCAGCTCATTCTCGAACGCCGCAATATCCTTGCGGATCCGGTTTTTATCCGCGAGGGTCTTTGCATTGTCGGAAACCTGCTTTGCTGTTCTGGATACAGAAGCGGTCAGTTTGTCAAAAAATTCGATTGCCATAATTCGGTTCCTCCTTCGCAATTACGCCGCATCGGCGTTTACCGACATTATAGCATATCCCTGTGCTTTTGTCAACTATGCAGCGCGGAAAACAGAAGAGAAATCATCCGCAGCACAGCCGCAGGCAGATACCGCGCCTGCCGGTTATGTCCAGTAAACGTCCGGTGCGTTTCTGAGCCAGTTTACGGCGTATGTGACAAATTCCTCCGCCTCCATGCGGCGGTCCAGCGCACAGCTTTCCCATGCATTCAGTACTGCGCTGCGAATACATCTGTAAACATCCTGTGCTGTGCAATTCTCATCCGCTGCAATCTGCTCACATATCTGCATCAGCTGCTGTTCCGGTGCAGCCGCCGCAATGACAATCGCCTGCATCAGCATACGAAAGCCGCAGCAGTCCGCGAGAATCTCATGCTCCTCCAAAAATACACGTACTGCCGCCTCATAATGCGCAGGCATGTTCTTCTCATGCTTCATGCTTTCTGCATTCCTTTCCGTCAGTCAGTTTTACATTTTATCATATCATTCGTCTGTAGACATGTCAACCGCTTTCGACAATCTTCGACGGAATCTGTTTTGCCTTTGCAGCGCATTCACTCCTTCCTCCCCGAACCATCCGTCTTTTCCGTTCTCCTTCCTGTTTCCTCCTTTAACAATATGTTAGCGAAAAGATGTTGCGCTCTGCTTGCTTTTTGCTGAATAATATGGTATAATGATTTTGAATGCAATCATGAACGGAGGTATCCCATTGGCAAACCGCAATATACGCAATTTCAGCATCATTGCCCATATCGACCACGGCAAATCGACGCTCGCCGACCGTATTCTCGAAAAGACCTGCGCCGTCGCCAGCCGCGATATGGAGGAACAGCTGCTCGATAATATGGACATTGAACGCGAGCGCGGCATCACGATCAAGGCGCGTGCCGTTGCGCTCGATTATACCGCAAAGGACGGCGAAACCTATCGCTTCAACCTGATTGACACTCCCGGCCACGTTGACTTCAACTATGAGGTCAGCCGGTCGCTTGCCGCATGTGAGGGCGCAATCCTCATCATTGACGCATCGCAGGGCATCGAAGCGCAGACGCTCGCCAATACCTATCTCGCTGTTGAAGCTGACCTCGAGATCGTACCGGTCATCAATAAGATCGACCTGCCCTCGGCGGAGCCTGACCGCGTCGCACAGGAGGTCGAGAACGTCATCGGTATCCCCTGCCTCGATGCGCCGCGTGTTTCGGCAAAAATGGGCACGAATATCGAGGAGGTGCTCGAGCGCAT
>CAMHUJ010000425.1 GCA_946188175.1 uncultured Ruminococcus sp. | reverse complement strand
AATACCACCGCATTGATGATACAGGGCGATCCTGCTTCCGTGAACTGTACCGGTCTGTGGAAGCGCTGTTTTGCGATTGCCTGCCCGACATCGACCCCGAGCACCGACCGTGCGCCGCCCGTCATGCCGACGTCGGTGAGGTAGCCGGTTTTGCCGTCAAGGATTTCAGCATCGGCGGTCTGTACATGCGTATGCGTGCCGATCACCGCTGAGACCCTGCCCGACAGATACCACCCCATTGCGCGCTTTTCCGAGGTCGCTTCTGCGTGAAAATCAACCAGAATATTCGGGGTATCAATCTCTCCGAGCAGTGTGTCGATGACCGTGAACGGATTGTCGAGCGCGTCCATGAACGCCGTGCCCATTAAATTGATCACCGCGAACGAATAGGCGCCGCAGTCCAGTACGCAGACGCCGCTGCCCGGTGCACCCTCGGGATAGTTTGCCGGTCGAAGAATGCGCGGATTCTCGAAGATTTCATCGCATTTGCGCCGGAAACAATGATTTCCGGTCGTGATGATATCCGCGCCGCCTGCAAAGAGCTGATCGGCGGACTGCTGCGTGATGCCGTTGCCCTTTGCGGAATTTTCGCCGTTGACGACGATCAGATCAGCTGCGTACTGCCGCTTCAGTACCGGTGCAAAATGCTGAAAGCACGCGGTTCCCGCTTCACCGACGACATCGCCGAACATCAGTATTTTCATGCTTTTCCTCCGGAATCAGGGAAGATTGAGGATATAGGTCTGCACCTTCGGCGTGAGATCGGCGGTTATTTCCGTGACGGTTGTGGTTTCCGTTTCGGTTTCAGCGCCGGATTCCGCCGTGATGCCGCTTTCGTCCGGATTCAGCGTTTCTGCGCCCTCCGGCAGTGTGCCGGTTTCGCCGTCGGAGCCGGTCGTGACAGGTGTGCCGTCCTCGAGCGTTTCCTCCGTTGCGACGGTCGTTGCATTCTGCTCGCGGATCACATCCCAGATATCGGTTTCAAGATATACCGGATCAGGTTGCGTGACTTCGGTGATCACAGGGGCGGATTCCTCCTGCGTGGTCTGATTCTTTTTCGACACAATGCTGAGAATGCCGATCAGGAGAATAACTCCGAGTGCGGCGGCTATCACTGCAAGGATTTCTCTGCTTTCCATAGTGCATATCCTTTCCTTATTTTTTGGAATGATGCATGTGTTCTCCGGCGAGGGGATTGCTGTCTATGGCATTCTGCCGTTTTTCGCTGGAGAGATGCGTATAGATTTCTGTCGTTGAGATCGACTGGTGACCGAGGATTTCTTTGAGTGTCAGCATATCCGCGCTGCCGTGCTGATACATCAGCGTTGCGGCGGTGTGGCGCAGCTTATGCGTGGAGAGTCCTCTGCCGCCGAGTCCTGCCGCGGTCAGATGATTCTCGACGATCTGCTGTACTCTGCGGCGGCTGATGCGGCGGTGATTGCGGCTGAGAAACAGCGCATTCGGCTCCTCGGGCGGATTCTCGCGCGCGGCAAGATAGTCCTGTATGGCGGAGAGACATGCGTCATTGAGATAGACGATGCGCTCTTTGCTGCCCTTTCCGAGAACGCGGATCTGACGGTTGAAGAAATCGACATCGCCGACATTCATGCCGACCAGCTCCGCAAGCCGGAAGCCGCAGTTGAGAAACAGTGTAATAATGCAGTAATCACGCAGCTTTTCGGGGGAATCCTTCTCCTCCTCGGCGGTATGGAGCATTCGCTGGCTTTCCTCGAGCGTGAGGAAGCGGGGGAGTGCCTTTTTGACAGTCGGCAGCTCGAGATTCTGGCAGGGGTCTGCTCTGAGCATGCCCTTTGTTTTCGTCAGATATTTGAACAAACTGCGCACGGCGCTCAGTCTGCGTGAGACTGAACGCGGCGTATTGCCCCGCGTATCCCGCAGATAGCGGATATAATCATATAAAACGGAGACCGTCACCGCTTCGATTTCGGAAAACGGCAGGTCTGCAATGTCCGTTTCGCCGACATCGGCGACGGATTTTTTTGCATTGACGCAATGGAGCCAGCGCAGAAACAGACAGATATCGTTATAATACTCCGTGACCGTCCGCTTCGCTTTGCCGCGGATCACATCGAGATACGTCAGATAGTCGCTGAGGAACAGCGGTATCTGTGTGCGGTCGATTTCCATTGCTTCTGCCTCCTTTCCGGCATTGCTAACCCCTATTATACCACATTATTGCAGAAAAAGCAAGCTGAATTGTAATAAGGAGAAAGTGTTTTGAAATTAGAAATGAGAAATGAGAAATTGCGGTATCGCCTGCGGCGATGATTTTGAATATGGAGGAAGGAGGAGGGAGAATGGAGGAAGGAGGAGGGAGAATGTAGGAAGGAGGAGGGAGAAAGTTGGAAGGAGGAGGGAGAATGTAGGAAGGAGGAGGGAGAAAGTTGGAAGGAGGAGGGAGAAAGTTGGAAGGAGGAGGGAGAATGTAGGAAGGAGGAGAGAGGCGTGAGGCAATTTGAAATGGAGAATTTTCACCATACATATGAAAAAAGCCGCAGAATCGACTATAATCGAATTCTGCGGCTGAATTGTATCATTGTATATCCCGGATTGCGTTATGCAGATCGGTGAAGAGTGCGTCATAGCGCGGCGTATGCAGGGATGCTTTCGTTTTCGTGATGTAAAGCGAGAGCGGGATTTCCCTGTCTCTCCATTGAAATATCTGACCGTTCTGTGCGGCGATTTTTGCCATGACGGCGTCTGCATAGGCTTCGTCGGGGCTGTCGGTCAGCATGCAGAATTCATCGCCGCCGATCCGGAATACGATATCGTTTTCTCCGGCGGCATCCTGCATCCGCTGCATGGCGGTCAGAATCGCAAGATCACCTGCCTGACTGCTGATTTCATTGATCGGTATCAGCTTGCAGATATCGCAGCAGACGAACCAGCAGTTCTCGCGCGAGCGGAATAAATCGTAAAGCTCTGTGATATCAAACGGTTTCCTTGTCATGATGTAATCATCTCCTTCACATGAT
>CAMHUJ010000424.1 GCA_946188175.1 uncultured Ruminococcus sp. | reverse complement strand
GCATCGCCCCATAAAATTTCATGGTTCCGCCTTCGGTGCAGAATCGGCAGCGGGCACTGCCGCGCGGGGAGCCCCCGCTGGCATTTTGCTTCGCCTTTCTTTGGTTTTATTTGCGGGACAGTTTATATGTCAGTTCAGTCGGGGCGGTTCTCCGCCGCCACCCGTAGGGGCGCAGCCCTTGCAACGGATGCAGTCAGGCACTTGACAACGTACCAAAGACGAGCATCGCCCCATAAAATTTCATGGTTCCAGCTTCGGTGTAGACTCAAAAACTCAGCTTTTCGCAGAAGTCTTTGATTTTCTGCAAATTGGCATCGTCCGGATTGGTTTTCGGGTCATTCAGCACCAGCTCAGCATCAAGCGCATCAATACCGAGCTCCGATTTCAGCTGGATGAATGCTTTATCCGAGCCGCCTGCGGTCTGACATGCAAATGCAGCGAACCGGATGCCCTTGAGGTCATTATTCCGGATAAAGGTGCGCAGCGGGGGAGCGATCTTGCTTGCCCAGACCGGAAATCCGAAGATGATGCGCGCACAGTCAGCCTTGTCAAACTGATACGGTTCGAGCGCAGGCGCCTCGGACATCACGGCACTTTTTCCGCCCCAGATCAGCTTGCTGACCTTGCCCGTCGGGTATGCCTTGACCGGATGCAGCGGCAGCAGTTCGGCGTGCATTTCCTTTGCAATCTGCTGCGCGGTGTATTCGGAGTTGCCCTCCAGCGAATAATAGACGATCCATGTTTTCATAGTAGCTGCTTCCTTTCTGATACGCCGCGTCATGCCGCGTGTTTGATAGCATCAGTATACCATATTATATCTGAAAAAGCAAGATATACCGTACATAAAAAGGGGAGGACGGACGAAAACCGGATTGACCGCGGACCGGAATCAATCCGTGCTGCCGGCGGAGTATTCGCTTTTTTTACGAAAAGTATTGCATTTTTACTTAAAATGTGGTATACTATACATAATATTCGATATAACAAATACGCAATCTGCCCCGAGCAGTACCGGAAAGGACGGAACTACGATGAAATATACAGCAGAAGAAATCCGAAGCGCGCTGCAAAACGGCGAGCTGACAGCATATTATCAGCCGCAGTATGATACGCTGACCAGTCAGCTCAAAAGCGCAGAGGCACTCGTGCGCTGGATCAAAAAAGACGGCACCGTGGTTTCACCGTTCTTTTTCATTCCGGTCGCGGAGGAATCCGATCTGATCATGGAAATCGACTGGTATGTTGCAGAGCTTGCCTGCAAAACGCTGGTCAAGCAGAATGTCATGCCGCAGTTTCCGATCTCGGTGAATTTTTCGCGCAGACATATTCAGGAGAAGAATTTTGCCGAAAAGCTGGCGGCACTCATGGACCGCTATGAGCTGCCGCGTCCGCTCATGGAGGTTGAGATCACGGAATCCGCAATGGTCGGCAATGAGGCAAATCTGCTCGACTGGATCGTGTCGATCCGGAACGCGGGCTTTTCCGTTGCGATCGACGATTTCGGCAGCGGACTTTCGTCTTTGCAGTTCGTCAAGGATATTCCGGCGGATGTGCTGAAAATTGACAAGTCGCTGCTCAGTCATAACTGCGAGGATGAAAAGGAGCGCATCGTGCTGGAAAGCATTTTCACCTTTGCGCACCGGCTCCATATGAAAACCGTCGCGGAGGGCGTGGAAACGAAGGAACAGCTCGGTTTTCTGCGCAGCTGCGACTGCATCCGGATTCAGGGTTATCTGTTTGCGCGCCCGATGCCGGAGGCGGATTATCTCTCGCTTTGCAGGGGACACTGTGCAGTGGATGAGCCGACGGATATTTTGCAGATGCAGAGCGCCTCAAGCGCGATTCAGCTGCTGATGGAAGCGGTTTTCCGGCGGTATCCGCTGGTGATCTTCACGAATCTGAGCCGCAATTCCTATTATATGATGGCATATGACGATTTCACCCGTACATCCTGTCCGTCTGCGG
The DNA here is from genome assembly GCA_946188175.1 of uncultured Ruminococcus sp. Classification (GTDB taxonomy): domain Bacteria; phylum Bacillota; class Clostridia; order Oscillospirales; family Ruminococcaceae; genus Firm-04. Next base: position 1,037 of record CAMHUJ010000424.1, on the reverse strand, counting down.
GCATCTTCGATGAGCTGATCGAGCACGGTACAGAGACAATGCATCCGGACGACAGAGCAGTTTTTGCCGAGACCTTCTCGCGTCAGAACATCATCGCGCAATACAAAAACGGCGCAAAGACGCTCCGCCTGATTACGCGGCAGCTCGGCGACGACGGCATATACCGCAGGGTCGAGACAGTGGATTATTTTGTCAGGAGCGGCAGTTCGCCGGATATCCTTGCGATTACGCTCTGCGAGAATCTGCCGGATGAGACCGATACGCAGGCGGCTGTCAGCGCAATCGAAGCCGATCTGAAGGCGATCTGCGGCAGCAATCTGGATGCAGTCATGGAGGTTGTCAGAAAGCGTCTGAACACCTGAAAAAATGAATACACAGAAAGCCGCCGGTGTATACAGAACACCGGCGGCTGTATTTGCAGCCCTGCGGAGGTCAGTCTCAAATTTTTGCCTGATCAACCAGCTCTGCAAATTCCGCTTTGTACTGATCATTGAGGATTGTCTCATCCGAGAGCAGATCACTGACGAGCGCCTTGTCTGCCGTACCTTTGAATTCGCTGTTGCGGAGTACCAGACCGAATGCCGCAACTGCCGATGCAAACTGCATATCTGCGGACATTTCCTGCGTATAGCTTTGCGCAGTGACCGGATAGTTCAGCAGCTGGCTCTTTTTTCCGTTCGGCGCCTTGTAGCGGACGGAAACCGTGCAGACATTTTCGCCTGCGGGTGCATCCTGCGCAGCAATTTCATAGAGCGCCGTGACGGTATGACCTGCACCGATCTCGCCTGCATCCTTGGTATCGTCGTCGAAATCCTCGGCGGCGAGCATTCTGTTCTCATAGCCGATCAGACGGTATTCGCTGACATAATCCGGATTGAATTCAACCTGGAATTTGACATCCTTTGCGACGGTTTCGAGCGTACCGCCCATTTCCTCGACGAGCACGCGGCGTGCTTCGGTTTCAGAGTCGATATAGGAATAGTTGCCGTTGCCGTTATCGGCGAGAGTCTCCATTTTGTTGTCCTTGATGTTGCCGG
>CAMHUJ010000423.1 GCA_946188175.1 uncultured Ruminococcus sp. | reverse complement strand
AGCTCGAGTGCGCCGTTGAGCGTATAGGTCTTGCCCTTTTCCGTCTCGAAGCTCACCAGCTCGCCCTGATAGGAAACCGTACAGGTATTGCCGGACTTGGAATAAATCTTCGCGCTGACGAGCTGTCCGTTCTTCCACTCCTGATCGACGGTGAAGCCGCCGCGTGCGCAGAGACCGTTTGCATGACCGGTAGACCACTGCGGAGGAATTGCCGGTATCAGCTTGATCACATCGTCATGGCTCTGGAGCAGCATCTCTGCAACACCGGACGTGAAGCCGAAGTTGCCGTCGATCTGGAACGGCGGATGCGCATCCCAGAGGTTGTCATACAGTCTGCCGGAATTCTTGACCGGCGAGACAAGCAGCTTGACGAGATTGTATGCATGCGGACCGTCTTCCAGACGCGCCCAGCAGTTGAGCTTCCATGCCTCGGACCAGCCCGTACCGTCGTCGCCGCGCGCATTCAGGCTGACTGCCGCTGCGGATGCAAGCGCCGGAGAGGTGTCCTTCGAGATCAGTCTGCCCGGAAACAGGCTGTACATATGCGAGATGTGGCGGTTCTTTTCGTTCTTTGCATCCCAGTCATATGCCCATTCCTGAATCTGGCCCCAGCTGCCGATCGTATCGGGCTTGAGCAGGCTCAGGCGGTTTTGCAGCTTACCCGCGAATGCAGAATCGGTGCCGAGGATTTCGGCTGCCTCAATGGTATCCGTGAACAGGTGGCGCGTCAGCGAATTGTCCATTGCGATGCCGTATGCGCAGGCTGCGCCCTTTCCGCCGCTGCCGCCGGGCGTATTGACCTCCGGCGAGGTGCTCGGGAATACGACATTATAAGTATTGCCGTCGATCTTTGCCTGACGGAGAATCTGCTCTAAGAAATTCGCACTGCCCTTGATGACCGGATAAATCTCTTGCAGATATTCCTCATTCTGATTGAAGCGGTATGCATCATAGAGCATATCGGAAATCCATGCGGCGCCCGTCGGCCACATGCCCCATGCGCCGTCAATCGGACCGGTGCGGTTCCAGAGGTCGGTGTTGTGGTGGACGACCCAGCCCTCGGAAACGCCGTAGACCTCCTTGGCAGTCTGGCTGCCGTTTGCCTGCAAGCCCTTTGCCTTCTCGACGAACGGTCGGAAGCATTCCTCCAGATTCGTCGTCATGGCGGGCCAGTAATTCATTTCATAATTGATGTTGGTCGTATACTTGCTGCCCCATGCAGGATTGCGGAATTTATTCCAGATGCCCTGCAGATTCATCGGCTCGGAATCACGGGACGCCTCGATCATCATATATCTGCCGTACTGGAACAGCATTTCCACGAGCTTCGGATCATTCGATCTGCCGAATTCGGAAATGCGCTGCGGAATCGGCTTGGAATTGCTGCTGCCGTCGCCGCCGAGCTCGACATCCACACGGCTGAACAGCTCCTGATAATCCGCGAGATGCGCTTTCAGCAGATCATCATAGGATTTGCCCGCTGCTGCGGCGAGGTCTTTTGCGGCATTGCCCTTCTCATCGCCGTTGCAGGTTGCATAGTTGACGAAATTCGTGCGGATCGTTGTCAGTACAAGTACGGAATCCGCGCCCTGAACCGACACCTTTCCGCCGCCTGCCGAGACCGTTCCGCCCTCCGGAATGACTTTTGTCCGCGTGGAGAAATACACCGCGGCTGTCATACCGTATTCGGAATCGTTGTGTCCGTTCATGACCAGCGTATCTTTGCCGTCAGTCGAAACCTCGAACTGACCCTTCAGGGAACAGTCATAGGAAGCCGTCAGCGAAACACCGCCTGCCGATTCACAGGAAATGCGCGTGACGATGACCTGATCCGGATAACTGACGAAGCTCTCGCGCTTGTACTTTTTGCCGCCTGCCGTGTACGAACAGCCCGCAATCGCCGTATTCATATCCAGATGCCGCTCATAATCGCCGACACCGGTATGTCCGGTATCAATATTCAGCGTGCCGACGGACTGATATTTTGCCTCGCCGCCGCCGATCATCTGCGAGCCGATTGTGCCGTCCGCACCCTTGTAATCGCCTGCAAGCATCTGCTGCCAGCAGTGCTCCATGGTATTGGACGAGACGCGCTTGTGATTGTTGCCGGGACTGCCGCTCCAGAATGTTGCTTCGTTCAGATCGAAGCGTTCTGTCGGGCAGTTGCCGTAGACCATGGCACCGAGTCTGCCGTTTCCGATCGGCAGCGCTTTGTAGTAGGATTCATCATTATCCCATGCGTTGCCGGAGAAATTAGTGCCTGCGGATGTGGTGTAGTGCAGAATCAGATCGTCGTCGGATGCCGCACTGACAGCTGGCGCCGTCACACCGCTCTGCTCCGGCATTGCGCCGCAGAATGCAGCCGATGCCAGCAGAACAGCGCAGACCGCCGCGCTGAACCTGTAAACATGTTTTTTCATTTGATTTACCCCCTGTGGTAAGTGGCAGCGTGTTTTTCCCTGATCCGATATACACAGCTTCGGTATCCGGATCGTATCTGTATATACTTATTATAACATATTTTTTTGCACTTTGTCAACAGTCACAAAAAAAATATTATTTTTGTACTGTTTTTGGCAATCTGACGCAAACATTTCGCAAGATAGTTTTAACATTTCCGATACAACTTTGCGGGCAGTGCCCGCATCCATTTTGCTCCGCCTTTCTTTGGTTTTATTTGCGGGACAGTTTATGTGGCAGTTCAATCGGGGCGGCTCTCCGCCGCCGTTGTTTCTTACCCGCTCCTCTCCGGGACGCTCGTTTCTGAATTTACGCAATGATAAATTGTAAGAGCTGCGCCTCAAGGGGAAAAGAGAATCAGGAAATGGGGGCTCTGCAACGGCGTAACGGTGCGGAAAAACCGAAAGGGGCAATGTGAGCTTTGCGAACTTCTCCCTGTCCTCTTTGGATTGTTCCCTCGAACCCGCGCCCAGCGCCCAGCTAAATTTAACGTCGGACTATATTGATGTCCCAACTATCTCTTGAAGATATCTGCTTGTCTTTTTGCCGTGAT
>CAMHUJ010000422.1 GCA_946188175.1 uncultured Ruminococcus sp. | reverse complement strand
CAGTCGGATCGTAGTCATAGTACACTTTCAGTAGGTCGAATCCGCCACTTCGCATAGATAATCCCGAAACACCAAGATCAAAGTTTGGTGTCATGCGATCGCTGCTATTTGTATAAACACTCGACACAATATACAGTCTACGTTTAGCAGTTTTAGCAGGTGGCGTATACGGCACTGATGCGACCAAAGCATTATCGACAAGCGTCAACGTCGCATTGCTTCCAGCAATTATGGTGTTAACTATATCAAGTCTTGTATAATTTGTCTGGCTCACAGTAAGACTGCCTGCCGTTTCAGTAGGAAGTATCGATTTTTGATACACGGATACTTGTTGCATAGGTGCGTCTGATTTGCACATTACTTGGCTGTCAGCAAGCAGTGTATATCCACTAGCAGTAAATGTTTTTGGTGATCTGTACATGATAATCGCAAGGCTTTTAGCAGCAATGTGAGTGGCGCTTGAATCGGCAAGGGTTAACGTTGTCGCCGCATCGCCGTTATTTCCTGTCGTGTAATAAGCCACGCCATTGACGTATGTAACGATCTTATCGGCAATTCCGAACGGCGTCGCTGTCGGTGCAAAAAACGTGCCGGACGTTCCCTGAATTATGACGGGAGACAGTGTAAACGGCGCATAGTCCGTGGATGGCGTCGGGGGCGCCGGGGCGCTACCGCCGATGTCGAATCCGAACGTCACACTCTGCCCGACCTGAAATTCCATGTCCATTGTTAGTCATCCTCCTCCGGGCTTGGCAGAACCACAAGGGTTCCGACAAGGTTCTTGTGGTCAAAGCCGCTTGCATCCCGCAGAATAAAGTACATGTTGTACGTTCCGCACAGATGCTGTGTTACAGCGGAGATCAACGTCACCTGATAAACGTCAGTGCCGTCCGGGTCTTGCACATGAAAGCACTCCTCGACAAGAACGCTCGTGCCGGGTTTATACTTTTCCTCCAGCACTAGCCGCATCGTGCAGTTGAGAAGATTCATGCCGGTCACGCGGACACGGAACCTCGGAAACGTGCTGCCCTGATACCCGCGCAACGGTTCACATACCGAGAAAAAATCCATTAAGCCCCCTCCTTCCATTCTGACAGTGTCGGAACAACTTGGTAGCCGCTTTCATCTACGATCTCCGTCACCTCGGATACGACTGCCGAACCATTGATGCCGTAATCATTCTGCACGGAAACGGTATCTCCGAGGAAATAGTCTGTCCTGTATCTGAACTGCCCGCCCGGTAATACCTTACCAGAGAAATCATGCATTTCATTTGCATTATGAAGTGCATCGTAAGCTGTACTGTTAAGCAGTTCCTGATATTTTACCGCATTGCCGTTAATGCCTGTGGTATTGCTTGACAATCCCTTTGCGTCCACGAAGATCGACCTCGCATTCATTCCGACACCGAAATACTCACGGCTCCATCTCTGGCGCGATCCTTCCTTGCGGTTCGCTCCGTCGCCTTCGCCGCCTGCAAGTGCAACTGTTGCCGCGGCTGAACGGTCGTAGATATAGTCTGTTTCCGACAGATTGTTGAACTGCGGGGAGAAAATCACAGGAGCGTTTTCGCTTTGGCTAATCGTCCTGTCTTTGCCAATGAAGAATTCATACAGCAGGTTCCCGGTATCATGGTCGAAAGGCAGCCTGAATCCCATGCCTCGCGCCGTGCATACCTGTTCGATGACTGCACCGAGATTCTGCCCATACGGCTGGAGGTCGATCGCCGCCGGGATGCCCGCATCATCCGTTCCCTTCTGAATGACGTTTACCCACATATGTGCCCCCCATGTGTTGGGGCCGTGGCTGCTGTCACGGTGATAGTACCAGTAACCGCCGATGTTTTCCTGAATGAGATAATTCAGGACGTGGGCGGCGTCCGGGTATGCAGACGCCATGAACGACATTTTCTGCGGTATGATGCGCCGGCGCATCACACCCTCTGCGCTCATTCCGCTGATTTTCAGATAATTGCCGTTCTCAGTGGACGTAGTAAGAACGACCCTGTCCGGTATCATCGCCCTGTCAGTATCGGCTCGTGTGATAAGCAATTCGCTCTGCTGTAAATACCGCAGCAGATCCGTATCTGCCCGCAGGTGCAGCTCGAATTCCCCCGGTTTCTGGAAACGCTCGCACCAGATTAAACTGGAGTAGCTGTCAATGCATTTCTCCAGCACATAGTACGGTTCAGCATCAAAGTAATGCATCGGATCCGGCACAACGTAGCGCCATACAAACAATTCCATATTACACACCCCCGTACAGTATTTCGGCGTTAAACGTTCCGCTTACGTATCCGCTGTTTGTATCAGCCGTGATTTGAATGGTATTTTTACCCGGTTCTAGTTTGAAGAAACTACCGTTGTTGAACACTTCTGCAAGAAGGCTTTTTTCAACTCCTGCATTTGTTACTTTCACATCCATGCTGCCGGATACCGTCGATATGCTCAAAACATCACCATTTTTAAACTGGTAATTCGGGAACGCCATGTATTTGCCGGATACCGTATTGGTAATAGTCAGCCCATCTACAAGGCACATAGCCGTGTCAATTTGCTCCTGCGTATACCCTCGAATGTCGGCGCTGTCCTGACTGCTGATTGCTTCAAATGTGATTTGACGATCAATTGTGCCAGAGCTTACGCTAAAAAGCGTCGCCGTCGTTCCGTCGGATTTCGTCACGGTCTGGAATCCGTACCCGTCAGACTGCAACAGCGTGTCGCCCTTGTACACTCTCAAAATATCCTTTGACGAGTCATACGTCGGTAGTGTAGGAGACAGAATATATTTAGTGTACATGCCGACAGCCCAACCAGAAGTAGCACCATCGCGTGTGATTGTGTCTGCGTGTACATCAACACCGCTTACACTTCCAAATATGTGCAACTTGCCGCTGATTGTTATAACCTGATGGGATGTCGGAAAATCTTCATTGTAGAAATTGAAAGTAACATTATATGTTCCATCTTCATTCTGGATTTTCCGAATTTCTGTTACTGTAATTTGAAAATTCGTCTGATCGAATG
>CAMHUJ010000421.1 GCA_946188175.1 uncultured Ruminococcus sp. | reverse complement strand
CAATATAGGAAAACAACAGCAGCTTCATGATTTTTCTGGCACGCACAAGCCGGTCGAGCCAAATCACGCCGGTCGCAAACAGCAGAAATGCCGCCGTCTCGACGCTGTAGGCGATGACCTCGAACGGGATCGAGTAATTGCCCTTATTCGCAATCGAATAATAGTAAATCAGGCAGATGATGATAAAGACGATGAACAGGATATTTGCAATTCTGCCGAACCGCATGCAGTCCGTGAGCGTATACTTGCGCGGACCCTTTTCCTCACGGATATCCTCCAGCGAACGGCGCTGCTTCTGCGGCTTTTCCGCAGCAGGCGCCTGCCGCTTTTTCTGCTTTGCGGCAGGCTTCTGCATGGATTCTGCTTGCTTCTTTGCCATGATTGCTGTCTCCTATCGTTTCCGGCAGCAGTACGGTCTTATTTCTTCGCGGCAAGTGCGCGCTGACCGATATCTCTGCGGTAGTGGACGTTTTCAAAGGTGACCTGCTCCGCGGCTGCATAGGCAGCGGAAAGCGCATCACGCAGCTTCTCCGCAGATGCCGTAATGCCGAGCACTCTGCCGCCTGCGGTCAGGAATTCACCGGTCGCGGAGAGCTTCGTGCCTGCGTGATAAACCGCAGCATCCGCAAGCTGACCCTTCTCGTTCAGACCGGAGATCACCTTGCCGGTCTCATATTTCTCGGGATATCCGCCGCTTGCGAGAATGACGCATGCGCATGCGCCGGATTTCCATTCAATCGGCAGATCGTCGAGCTTCTGATTCTCGACCGCCTCCATGATATCGAGCAGATCGGTTTTCAGCATCGGCAGAACGACCTGCGTTTCCGGATCGCCGAAGCGGCAGTTGTATTCAATGACCTTCGGACCGTTCGGCGTCAGCATGAGACCGAAATAAAGGCAGCCGCGGAAGGTTCTGTTTTCGCCGTTCATCGCGTGCATGGTCGGCAGGAAGATCTCGCGCATGCACTGCTCTGCGATCTCCTTCGTATAGTAGGGATTCGGAGAGACTGTACCCATGCCGCCGGTATTCTTGCCGCGGTCGCCGTCGAGCGCACGCTTGTGATCCATTGAGGAGATCATCGGTGCAACGCTTTCGCCGTCGGTGAATGCCAGCACCGAAACCTCCGGACCGGTCAGGAACTCCTCAATGACGAGCTTCGAGCCGCTCTCGCCGAAGATTTTATCCTCCATGATCGAGCGCACGGCATCGGTTGCCTCCTGCTCGGTCTGCGCAATGATAACGCCCTTGCCGAGTGCAAGACCGTCCGCCTTGACGACCGTCGGATAAGTATCCTGCTCTTTGATATAGCGGATTGCGGATTCGGCATCGGTGAAGACCTCGTATTTCGCGGTCGGGATGCCGTATTTCTTCATGAGATTCTTCGAGAACACCTTGCTGCCCTCGATGATCGCGGCAGCCTTCGAGGGGCCGAAGACCTTGAAGCCGTTTTCGCGCATCAGATCAGCCATGCCGAGCACGAGCGGATCATCCGGCGCAACGAAAACCCAATCGACGGCGAGCTTTTTTGCAAGCTCCAGCATACCGTCCAGATCGGTTGCCTTGACCGGAAAACACTCGGCATATTTTGCAATGCCGCCGTTGCCCGGCGCACAGTAGAGTCCGGTGACCAGCGGAGACTCGCTGAGCTTCATGACAATGGCGTGCTCTCTGCCGCCGCCGCCGACTACTAATACTTTCATACTTTACAATTCCTTTCAAATGGGTATCCGTCTGACGGATGTAGGATTCGCTTATTTGAGATTTCCCTGCGCAACTGCCTGACAGACCTGATAAAACGGGCGGATGTCATCGCTCTTGCCCTGTGTCAGACGCTTGCGCACCTTTGCAAGCGGATTGAATTTGTTTGTGCCGCAGACAATGATCGGCAGGCAGTCTTCCTCCGCAAACCATGCATAGCCGAGCTCTGCTGCAAATCCGCGCAGGATCAGTTCGCCGAGATATGCGCCGAAAAATGCCGCAAGATTTTCCGCCGCGATTCCGTTGATCTTGCCCTCGGCGATCATCTTTTCAAGCACCGGAAAGATTCTGGTCTCCAGTACGTCGAGGTCTTCCGTCTGATATTGCAGCTCGACCGAAAAGACATCATGCGCCATTTCAACCGCTTTTGCACTCAGTTCATCTGTGGTCATTCTGTATCCTCCAGCATCTCCGGTGTCAGCTCACGAATCTCGCAGAAGTGGATTTTTCTGAGCGAGGGCTGATTCATCAGCGCACGCATGATGCCGCCGTGACAGACGATCAGCAGCTTCTGGATATCCCTGCGCTCCAGATAGGGTCTGATTGCTTTCAGCGCACGTTTCCGCATCTGCGCATGGGTCTCCCACTGCGGATATTTGTCCTCCGGCTTGTGGACGCCGCCGTTTGCCTTGTATTCATCCCACGCTTCCTTGATCTCGGTGTGCGAGGGCGCGGAATAGTCGATGCGCGGCAGCCACTCGAATATGCCGACTGCAACGTCAATCGGACGGTCGATCTGCCGCGAGACAATCGCAGCCGTTTGCAGCGCACGCGTATAGGGCGATGCAACGATCAGATCGACATCCTGAATGCGGACGTCCTTTGCGGCTTCCTCCGCCTGCTGTATGCCCTCCGGCTTGAGCTGCCCGAGCTCTGCACCCATGCCCGGCAGCCCGAGCTCCGCCGTGTCGCGGTAGGTCGGTTCACCGTGGCGCATCAAGTATACGGTCATTGCTATGTCCTCCTGCGGATTCCGATTGCTCCTTCACTGAACGGTTCACAGTGGGGGCGCTGCCCCCACGCCCCTGCCAGAGGGATACTATCCCTCTGGACTCCCGCTTCAAAATCCTCCTGCCCCTGAGGGGCAGGGGGATTTTGCAATGGGTTTCCAAAGGGTCAGTGACCCTTTGGCGGGGTTTGGGGCGGAGCCCCATTATAAATCACTTAGTGGTGGAACAAACGGAGACCGCAGAACGCCATTGCGATGCCGTACTTATTGCACTGCTCGATGACGATATCGTCGCGGATCGAGCCGCCCGGCTCAACGAT
>CAMHUJ010000420.1 GCA_946188175.1 uncultured Ruminococcus sp. | reverse complement strand
GTTCTGCGCACCTGCAGGTTTCTGCGGTACGTCAGGGCAGCTAGGTTCTTGATAGGGATTTTGCCTGATATCCATTTGAACGCCTCCATCATTTGCTTCAAGCATCCGCTTGCAGGACGGCATAGGAACAGCACGCCCGTCAGCGAAGCATCCGCACAGGTTTTGCAGGTGAGAGTCTGTACATCTCTCATTCCGCAAATCATTCCCCGAAACCGGAGATCACATTTCATGAAATTTCGCCGGACGCCGCCGGATCACTCCGACGACAGCTTGTGCATCTGACCGGCAGAAACCGTGTCAGCGGTGCGGTCGGAAGTTCCGCCGTTCCGCTCCGGAATCCAGCCGTTCCGGTTCCTTCGCAGGTTTCCCGTGCTGTGATACGGCTGCTGAACGCAGTCACCGGCGATGCCGGCAGATCACAGTCCGGAAATCCGAGATTTCACCGGACAGGACATGAAGCGAGTTTCGCTTCATCCGGTCAGCGCAGCCGCAGTTCCGGTTTCATAACACGGGATGCGCCTGACACTGATGTATTCGTTCAGAGAACAGGGCTTTGCGCTTGCAGCAGATGCCGCAGTCCGCAGTTCACCTATTCTCAATGAACATTGTACTACATCAGAAGGCATATTGTCAAGTAAACGACCGTGTTTTTGTCATCTTCTGCCAAATCGGTACCGGATAATCTGTTGAAATTCATCATCCGGTCTAAATCATTATTTTTATCATAAAAGTATTTTTCTGCATACTGTTCCGGCGGAAATCTGTCGGCAGAATGCGGATTTGCAAGCACTTATGATAAAATGTTCCACATGAAACAATAATTTACAAACATAGATCAGAGCATCTGGGACTCGGAAATATGCTGTGCAAAGACTTTTTTCGTCGCACCGGCGATTGCCGCCTCGACCAGCGGTGCAAAGTCAACCTCTGCCTGTGCAGCTGCCACATCCTCAAGATGCGGACGCAGCTTCGGATGCCGCGGCGTAAAGACCGTGCAGCAGTCCTCATAGGGCTGAATCGAAATATCAAAGGTATCAATCTTCCGTGAAATCTCAACGATCTCCGTCTTGTCCATGCCGATCAGCGGACGGAGCACCGGCATCGTCGCAACGGCATCCGTGCATTGCAGTGCCGGAAGCGTCTGGCTCGCTACCTGACCGAGGCTCTCACCGGTGATGATCGCGCCGCATTCCTCACGCTCCGCAAGGCGGCAGGCAATCTCCATCATCAGGCGGCGCATCAGGATCGTGAAATATTCCTCCGGGCAGTTCCGCTGGAGCTGCTCCTGAATCTCCGTGAACGGCACACAGTAGAATGCCATGCTGCCGCACCACGGCGTCAGCTTTTCACAGAGCTGCTCGACTTTCAGCAGTGCGCGCTCGGATGTATAGGGCGGGGATGCAAAATGACACGCCGTCACGCGCAGACCGCGCTTCGCCATCATGTATGCAGCAACCGGACTGTCAATACCGCCGGAGAGCAGCAGCATCGCATTGCCCGCCGTTCCGACCGGCAGACCGCCTGCACCGCGTTCCTTTGCTGCGTGCACATATGCATTGAGGTCTCGAATCTCGACCGTAACCGTCACATCCGGCTGGTTAACATCGACCTTCAGATGCGGATAATGCTCGAGCAGAATGCCTCCCAGCTCCGCACAGATCTGCGGCGACTTCATCGGAAACGCCTTATCCGCCCGCTTCGCTTCGACCTTGAAGGTTTTTGCGGCATTGAGCGCATCGGCAAGATACGGCACCGACCGCGCCGAAATATCGGCGAAGGATTTTTCACAGGTCAGCGCACGCGCCAGCGCTGCGATGCCGAACACCTTTTTCAGGCGCGGCATTGCCTCTGCAAGCAGCTCGCCGCAGGCTTCATCGGTCTCCGCTTCCGGCACAACATAAATCGTAGACTGCGCCTTGGAATATGAAAACCTGCCGATCTTTTTGAGTCTGTAGCGGATATTTCGCAGCAGCACATCTTCAAAGGAGCTGCGGTTCAGCCCCTTGAGCGCCATTTCGCCGTATTTTACCAGAATGATCTCTCTCATGTCGCAAACCTCGTTATATTATAATAGTATAGTACCGGATGCTATCCGGTGAATCGCAAGTCAATCCGTCAGCATACGGAACATCGTAATCATATCCGGACTGCGCTGAAATCCGTTTTTCAGATAGAAGCGCTCACTCGGATAGCCGTGCGTCGTTTGCAGAACAATGCTCACGCAGCCCTCGGCTTTCATCTCCTGCATGATCTGACGCATCAGTTCAGAGCCGATTCCCCTGCCCTGTGTCTCCGCCGATACGCAGAATTCATCAATCACATATTCCCTGCCGTGCAGATAGGTGCAGACCCGTCCGGCGGCAAGCGCAAGGATTCTCCCTTCCTGCTCATATACAAATCCGCGCGAAAACGGCGTACCCGTCAGCTCGGAGATGCGCGTTTCGGCAAGGAATGCTGTCCAGCTTTCATGCCACGGCGCCGCGGAAAATGCACCGCAAAATACTTCCGCGCAGCCGGACAGATCGCGCGGCTCATATTTACGAATCATATTTTTACCTTTTATGTTACCGTTTATGCACAAGCTGCTCCTGTGCTGCTTTCAATGCAATACAGAGCGCCGTGATATCCTCCGTCGTATTCTCTGCGCAGAAGCTGACGCGAAGTGTACTGTCCGCGAGGTCCTGCCGGATGCCGAACTGCTGCAATACGCCGCTCTGCTTGCCTTTGGAGCAGGCGGAGCCGCTCGATACGTAAATCTCACGGTCAGAAAGGAAATGCAGCATTGTCTCCGAGCGCAGCCCCTTTACCGAAAAGCTCAGGATATACGGACTGCCGTCCGCAGGCGAATTGACCGTAATGCCTTCCAATTCAGAAAGCTGCCGGATACATTCACTGCGCAGACCGGAAACATATTCCGCACGCGCTGCAATCGTACCGCGGAGATCACCGACTGCTGCTCCGAATCCGGCAATCAGCGGTACGGATTCCGTACCCGGACGCATCGCGCCCTCCTGCTCGCCGCCCTTCATCA
>CAMHUJ010000419.1 GCA_946188175.1 uncultured Ruminococcus sp. | reverse complement strand
CTTTTTCTCGAGCAATGCATGCGAATACGCCGTGCGCGCCCTTTCCTCCAGCCGGAGCCGGTCGATTTTCGCGCGCCATTCCGGATTTTTCCGCGGCTGCACCAGCTCGTTCAGCCGTTGCAGCGCATCCTTTAAGTCGCCGCGGATCGTCAGCGCCGCGGCTATATTTTTATTGAGCTCCGCGCCGTCAATATCAATATGAATAATATTGAAATGCGCCGAAAAGCGGTTCTTATCGCCTGTTGCACGGTCACTGAACCGCACGCCGAGTGCCAGCACCAGATCGGCAATATCCTCCGCCGCCGACGATGCAAAATGCCCGTGCATGCCCTGCATCCCGAGGAATAACGGATGCGCAGAGGGCACGGCGGAAAGTCCCATGAGCGAACATCCCATTGGTGCTTCGAGCTTTTCGGCAAGCGCAATCAGTTCTTCAGATGCATTGCCCGCGATCACGCCGCCGCCGAAATAGATATACGGCCGCTTTGCCTTTGCAAGCAGTTCAGCCGCCTTTTGCAGGCGCTTTTCCGAGGCAGGCTGCACCGGTTCACATGCCGCCGGTTTTTCCTGCGGCGTAAATTCATAAACCGCCTCCTGCACATCCTTCGGGATATCCACAAGCACCGGTCCCGGTCTGCCGGATTTTGCAATCCGGAATGCCGTCCGGATCGTATCCGCCAGTTCTTCGATATGCTTGACGATGAAATTATGCTTTGTCACCGGCATACTGACGCCGACGATATCGACCTCCTGAAAGCTGTCCCTGCCGATCTGACTGCACGGGACATTGCCGGTAATTGCGACCACCGGCACCGAATCCAGATAGGCAGCGGCAATGCCGGTCACGAGATTCGTCGCGCCCGGACCCGAGGTCGCCATGACAACGCCGACCTTTCCGGTTGATCTGGCATAGCCGTCGGCAGCATGTGCTGCGCCCTGCTCATGTGCCGTCAGGACATGCCGGATTCTGCTGCGGCTTTCGTAAAGCGCATCAAACAGGTCAATGACCTGTCCGCCCGGATAGCCGAACAGCGTATCGCAGCCCTGCTCGATCAGCGTTTCGATCACGATTTTTGCTCCGGTCATCTGCATCGTTGTTCCTCCTTTTATCCGTTTCAGGCGGCGAAAAGGGAAATATGAAAAATCGCCCCTTTCACACCGTTCCGGCAGGAAAGAGACGAAGACACAATCTGTATGCTCCGCGGTACCACTCTTCTTGGCGCATAAGCGCCCGCTCATGTGCGTCACCGAACGCACCTCTCTGTCACGGGAGAACCCGTCCGGACTTAGTAGGCAGACTGCCGTTCTGTCCGGCTGCTCAGGGAGGACTTATGACCGGAGCCGAATGCTGCCTTTCAGCGTTGCCTTCCGGCATACGGCAGCTCTCTGCAAAACGGGATTCCGGCTTTTTATGTTCCCTTCACCGCATTTTTATAATCCCATTATAAACGCTTTTCTCCCGTTTGTCAAGCCCTAAAAAGAATTAGAAATCTGAAATGAGAAAATGCTCTTTTGAAACAGAAAGCCGCCCGATTCGCAGTCACGCGGAATCGGGCAGCTGTTCATGATTGATCCGTCTGAAAATATCCGGTTCACGGATGCAGCGAGAAATTTGTCGCGTACCAGCCGAAGCCGTTATTGACAAGCACCCAGCGCACCGTACCGATATAATCATTGACCGCGACCTTTCCGATCGTCGATTCCAGATGCACATCGACCGTGCAGACATTGTCCGCATACATCTTGACATGCTGTACCTCAAAGACATGATCCTCGCGCATATTCGGGTCATTGTTATACCAGATATCCGAAGAGATCGTATACATCAGATTGGAGACCGGCGAGCCCGGCAGCAGATAGCCGCTGAGGTTTGCAAGGTTCGCATCCAGCTCGCAGCGCGTATTGATCACATAATCCATATAGGCATAGGTCAGCGCCGTGACGCGGTCAACCAGTCCCTGATCCGGTTCCTTCGTATCCGCAATCGGGAAAACATAGGTCTGCTCGGCGTGATCGGGTGCCGGTGTTTCGTAGGGCTCCAGCACATTTCCTTCGGCATCAGTGACCGTGATCTTCGGCGGACAGTACAGACCGCCGATCACACACTGCCGTGCCATTGGCTGCGCCATGAAGAAGCGCTCGGTCTGGCTGAGCTGAAAATCGGATTCGACATCGAGATAATTCTCCTCCGGCACATCGACGCCGTTGACCGACAGATATGCGTCCGCAGGCATCGTGACATTCAGCGTAAATTCCGGCGTCGCCTGCAATTTGATCACCGAAACCGGATCATCCACGCGCCAAAGCGGGAAATTATACTGCTCCGTCCAGCCGGTCCGCGCAAGTGCAACCTTCGCAACTGCTTCGCCGTCGCGCAGCACATAATAATCCGGACGGGTATTGGTATAGTCCTCCGCGCGCTGATAGGTATATTCACCGGCGGATTCCGCCTGACTGCGCACGAAATCATACAGCATTTCCGGCTGCTCATATTCATTGAAATCCAGACCGGCAGCCGCCTGCGTCATCATATCCGCAAGGAAGCTGTCGCTGATGTTCTCCATATAGCTGTCGATTGTATATTTCGGGCACGAAAGCTCATATTCGAGCAGATAGCCTTTCGCCTTACCGGCAAGCACGCTGATGATAATGGAGGCAATCACAATATACAGCACAACGGCGATCACGAACATACCGATGCTGACCGGACGGATGCCCGTGCGGATCTCCTCCTTGGCGGCGGCTGTATGTGTTGCAAGCGCAGCTTTTGCGCGTTAGGCATAGTCGCTGACTGCACCGCGCAGCACGCCAGCACTGCGTTCCGTCTCCGGACGGCGCGTTTGCGCCGGACGCGCGCTCCGTGTCACCGCGGAGACCGTGCGGCGTTCCGGTGCAGCTTCGGCAGCCGGACGCTTCTTTTTGCGCGATACTTCACCGTCTGCGGATACGCGGCGGACTGCTCCGTCTGCATCGCCCTCGACCGGCGGACGCTTTTTCTTCTTTTTTTGCGGTACTTCACCGTCTGCGGATGC
>CAMHUJ010000418.1 GCA_946188175.1 uncultured Ruminococcus sp. | reverse complement strand
CGCAGAACAGATCGGCGCTGAAATTGTCGGCGAGATCACAATGCTGGCAGTATTCATCGGCTCTTGGGCGCTCCCCATACTGGCCAAAATGAAAAGCGACCGTGCAATCGAAAAGCTCAGAGCATTGTCCGCAGTACAAGCAGATGACTCAGATATGGAATTTGTCACGGAAGGCGACAAGCTGGAGCTGCAAATGCCGAAGCAATACGGCAAAATGTATTATTCACAGCCCTCTCCTGCGCATTTTACTGTTGCGGAGACCGGCGAAGCCTATGTGGATAATGAAATCATTGCGGTAGCGGAAAGCGGGACTTCCCGCAGCGTGATAGATTCACTCGCAGAACAGATCGGCGCTGAAATTGTCGGCGAGATCACAATTGCCGATACCTATCAGATGCGCCTTCAGCGTACTGTTTCATATGAAGAAATAGATGCACTGTGTCAGAAATTGTGCGAGAATCCGACAGTCGCGGATGCCTACCCGGACTGGCTGAATTTCACAGATTCTGATGATGTCTCTGCCTATCAGGAGGGCGTCGGAGGATTCTATTACGGTGCGAAGGTCTCCGGCGATGCCGCGGCAAACAGCACGGATGCAATGGACTATCCGGAATATGATGTACGCGGCATCACATGGGATAAGGAAATGATCAACTGCTACCGTGCATGGAAATATGTGCAGGAAGTACCGGTTACGCCGGTCAAAGTCGGCCTAGTTGATTCGCATTTTGATCATGTGCATGAAAGTCTGCATTTTGCAAGGATTCTGCCCTCGCCCGACGCAGGCGATGCGGGTGACACACACGGAACGCATGTTGCGGGAATCATCGCGGCAAACAGCAAATGCGGCATCTCCGGTGTATATCCGTATGGATCACAGGGCTATTTATACGGTTATACGACCGAGAGACCTGAGTATGATGAAAATGAAGACTGGCATATGTTTTCGAGCAATATCGGCTGGATGATGTCTGTCTCCACGCTGGTTGTGCAGGGCGTGAAGGTCATCAATATCAGTCAGGGACTCGGCTGGAATTCCAATGAGCCGGGGTCATATGAAAGAATCCGGAAGCGGTTAAAGGAAATGGGTCTGTCAGTACCGTCAGAAGCCACCGAGAGCATTCGGAAAATATTCTGCGATATTTCCTTTTTTGAGCCGTGGGAAAGGGAGGCAAAGAAGGTTGGCGCGTTCTATCAGCGCTTGCTGGATGCAGGCTATGATTTTGTGCTGGTCAGCTCAGCCGGAAATCTCGGAAGCGGCGGAAAGTATAAAGAAGAAGGCGATCTGAAAATGCTGGATTATCCGCGCCCGTACGGGATGCCCTATGAAAGCCGATATAACAGTACAATCAATATGATCGCAGAAGAAGACTATCCGGAGGTATTCCGGCGGATTGTGGTTGTCGGTGCGGTTGAGCCGAGACCTGGAACGCCAAAAGAACATGGCGCAGTTCCGATGCTGGCGGGGTATTCCAATGCAGGAATCCGTGTGGATCTGTTTGCACCGGGCGGAAAGGCGATCGATTACGATTATGATCATACAACATTCCAGCAGGCTGCAAACGGGACGATGATTTATTCCACCTTTCCCAGAAACAACTATGAATATGAATCGGGAACATCTATGGCTGCACCGCAGGTCACCGGTACGGCGGCACTGGTTTGGTCGGTCAACAGAGACCTGACAGGTGCGCAGGTGAAGCAGATCCTTTGCGAGACAGCAAAACCCGGCTGTATCTATACGAGCAATCAATACGGCACCGACGGCGGGATCGGTATAATCAGCGATTCAGATAACTACCGGCTGCTGGATGTCGAACAAGCTGTCCGGACCGCGTATGAAGTCTACGGCAGCGGCCGTGACAAAGATCCGGAAAACGGCGCATTCGCTGGAAGCGTGCAATGGGAGGAAGAAAAAGACGATCAAGACCATGAAAAGCCTGTCAAAGATAACGAGTATTTCAGCATCGTTGCTGTGCGCACGGACGGCATTCATACCGGAGACAGATATATGGTTCAGGCGAATGACCGCAGCGCATTCTGCATACCGGTTCCGCCCGGGGAATACTATATCAAATACGGCATCGAGAAAAACGGATACAAAGGAAAACAAACCGGCAGAATGAAAGTGAAAGCGCATCAGACCGTTGACTGCGGCATACTGACTGTTTGCGAGGATGACGATGCCTCGGATATCATCGCATATCAGGATGTTTTGAAGGATGATGCACCGCCGGCGCAAACCGGTCCGGAAATCCATACCGATCATCTCGACGAATTCATGCTGGCGGTCGGAATTCCGCTGCCGCCGAAAGCATGGATGCGGTATAACGGGCATACTTATGCGATCTATGATTTTCCGACTTCCGGAAACACCCGCTGGTGGCGCGTTCTCTTTTCGCAGAATCCGTATCCGGTCGCCGTTGAAACATTTGAGGAGCAGGGCGCTTTGGAACAGCTTTTGGCTTACGGCGAAAAGACGGCTTATATTACCGGCGGACAGGTATTTTCGATTGACGAAACGGATCTCTACTGGGCGATCGAGGATGAGGATACCGGCTTCACCTATTTTGCGGAAGGTCATGGCTACACGAACGATCACCTTTGCGGCGATTTTGTGGATCTCTACCGCGGAAGCGGCACAGATGATCCTGAATTCGGACTGTGGAAGGTACACCACGAAACATTTTCTTCTTTCTTCCCTCTTGGCTATCTGAAGGATTACGGTTATATTCTGGAATGGAATACTGAGACCGGCTGATGCGCTTACTTACCTATGAAAAGACATATTTCCCTGTTCCCGAACATACACCTTTACTAAAAGCAACTCAGAGGTGATATATATGAAACCGGAAATCAGAAAGATCGTGACAAGAAGCGCATTATTCTTCGGGATCCTCGCCGTCAGCGCGGCAGGAATGCAGCTCGCATCATGGCGCAATGCGCAGAATGCACCGGATGCCGTGACTGCATCGGCAGCACAGTCCCCTGTCATCGTACTGGATGCAGGACACGGCGAATCAACTTAAACATAGT
>CAMHUJ010000417.1 GCA_946188175.1 uncultured Ruminococcus sp. | reverse complement strand
AAAGGTCTTTTTTGCAAGCGCTGTCCCCTCAGGCGCGGATATCGTCACATGAAACCCGCCGGTATATCCGTATCGCTGTGCAATTTCGCAGAGCGCCTCGGTGATCATGCGCCGCGGTGTACTGTTAATCGCAGCAGCGCCGACCGGCTGATCAAGCCCGGGCTTTGTCACCCTGCCGATTCCTTCCCCGCCGTCAATTTCAAATCCGTTTCCGCATTTCGATACCGACGCAAATACGAGGATTCCGTTCGTAACATCGGGGTCATCGCCGCTGTCCTTGCGAACCGCACAGGCAGCCGAATCGGCAGTCAGCTGCGGCGAAAGGACATCGAGTGTCAACGGCATGCCAGCCGGTGTAATCAGTGAAATCTGCGCAGTAATTTCACCGCTCAGCAGCATTTGCGCAGCCGCTTTTGCCGCACCTGCCGCACAGGAGCCCGTCGTATATCCGCAGCGGAGTTTTTTCGTGCCTCTGTAAATATAGCTGTTCAAAATTCAAATCCTTTACGCGCCTTTTGTCCGTTTTGATACGGATGTGCGATGCAGCAGAATTCGGTGATATAATCTGCACAACGCATAAACTGCTCAGATCGTTTGTGTCCTGTCACGATGATTTCAGTCTGCGGCAGAGACAAAACCGCCTGTATCAGTTCCGGATCGACTGCCTGCTTATCCGCAGCATCGCCGAGCTCATCGAGAATCAGCATCTGATATCCGCCGGACAGCACCCTGCGCAGATTCTCATTATGTGTGCGTATAACGTCTGCCTGCTCATCCCCTGACATTCTGCTGAAAAAACGGACGCCCTCAAATCTGCATGAAAAAATATCAACGCCGAGACTGCACAGCGGTTCGACTTCGCCGCTGGAGCCGTTTTTCAGAAACTGCACAACAGCGCATCGCAGACCGTTTCCGACAGCACGGACACAGGCACCGACTGCCGCGGAGGTTTTTCCTTTGCCGCTGCCGAAATAGTAATGAATCATCGTATCACCGCCCGTCCGTATGATAATCCTGTTTTATATTATAGCATATTATCATGCAAAAAGCAACCAAAGAGAAGTATTCTTTCTGATACGGGTTCCATTCCGGAGCGCTTTAGGAATTGCCTGCGGGGGCTCCCCGCTATAGCATATTATCATGTGAAAAGCAAACAGAGAGAAGTATTCTTTCTGATACGGGGTCCATTCCGGAGCGCTTTAGAAATTGCCTGCGGGGGCTCCCCGCTATAGCATATTATCATGTGAAAAGCAAACAGAGAGAAGTATTCTTTCTGATACGGGGTCCATTCCGGAGCGCTTTAGAAATTGCCTGCGGGGGCTCCCCGCTATAGCATATTATGATGTAAAAAACAAATTAAATGCACTTTACTATAGGGAGCAATCCCGCTCCGAAGCCAGATACAAAAAAACACACCTTAGATGAATATTCCCTCAAATCCCGTCAATACTATCCCCGAAGGCGGCAGGAGTGCCGTTCAGACCGGATTCCGGCAATCCGCTCCGTTCCGGTCTGCATCCGATGCGGAATCAGGGTGAATCATATGAAAGATCAGAATGCACCGATGTGGCGGAACGGTCAGACACCGTCGTCGCAGGGACAGTCCGGTTCTCAGAATGATGCCGAGAGACAGGCACAGCAGCAGAACCAGAAAAGCGAACAGAATAAGCGCAGTCACTGAAAAAACAAGCACACGCATTTTATTGCGTGTGCTTGCCTTATTATTGTATATGACGCACTGAATCAGCCGATTACGCGAATACGGATCACACCGTCAATCGACTTCATCTTCTCAGCGATTGCAGCTGCATCTGCGCCGGTCACATCGATCATAGTGTAAGCATAATCCTTGCGGCTTGCGTTGACCATGTTTTCGATATTTCCGCCTGCCTCACTGATTGCAGCGGTCAGCGGAGCGATCACGCCCGGATTGTTCTTGTGCAGGATGCAGATTTTCTTGCCGACTGCATTCATTTCAGCATTCGGGAAGTTGACACTGTTCTTAATGTTGCCGTTCTCGATGTAGTCAACGAGTTCCTTGGCAGCCATGGCAGCACAGTTATCCTCAGCTTCTTCGGTCGAAGCGCCGAGATGCGGAATTGCGATTACGCCTTCCATACCTGCGGTCTTTGCATTCGGGAAGTCGGTCACATACTTGCGAACCTTGCCGGACTTCAGAGCAGCCTCGATTGCCTCATCATCAACCAGCAGATCACGCGCAAAGTTCAGGATAATCACGCCGTCCTTCATCATAGCGATAGTCTCGGCATTGATCATCTTCTCGGTTGCGATTGCCGGATCCGGATTCTTCACCAGCGGCGTATGAACACTGATGATATCACAGTTCTTGAAGATTTCCTCACGGGTCTTTACGTGGCGGATCGCACGGGACAGATTCCATGCAGCCTCAACAGAGATATACGGGTCGCAGCCGTAAACCTCCATGCCGAGGTGAATTGCAGCATTACCGAGCGGACCGCCGATTGCACCCAGACCGATGATACCGAGCTTCTTGCCCTTGATCTCCGTACCTGCGAACTTCGACTTGCCTTTCTCGACCAGCTTTGCAACATTCTCGTCATCCTTGACAGTCTGAACCCAGTTGATACCGCCGACGATATCACGGGAAGCAAGGAGCATACCTGCGAGAGCCAGTTCCTTTACGCCGTTTGCGTTTGCGCCCGGTGTATTGAATACAACGATACCTGCTTCTGCTGCACGGTCAAGCGGAATATTGTTGACACCTGCACCTGCTCTTGCGATTGCGAGCAGATTGTTGCCGAACTCCATTTCATGCATCACAGCAGAGCGAACGAGAATCGCATCCGGATTCTCAACGGTATCTGCAACCTGATAGTTCTCGCCGAGCTGGGCAAGACCGACAGGAGAAATCTTATTCAGTGTCTGAATCTGAAACATTGGAAATCATCCTTTCATCAAATTATTCAGTCGGAGCTGAAAATCAAGCGTTCTCAGCCTCAAACTTCTTCATGAACTCTACGAGCTTCTCAACGCCCTCGATCGGCATTGCATTGTAGATC
>CAMHUJ010000416.1 GCA_946188175.1 uncultured Ruminococcus sp. | reverse complement strand
CAGAATATTTGCGACTACCATGAGTGCTTCGCGCTCCTTGCCGCTGACATATGCCGGATTCGGTTGCTGTAAATCATTGATATCTCCGTTATAAGTAGTGAGAATATCGGCAGTCATGTACTCCGGTTCATTCAGCTTCTGCATAACTGATGCTCCGGCCAGCATAATAAATATTGCAAATACCAGAGAAATAACTGCACCGGCAGATTTACTTTGCACTAATATGACAAACATCTGCATCAAAGAGGTATATACCATTGTTATGATAAAGCTGATGAACAAATCGCCGCACATTGCCGAAAGGCTCGTTAAATAGCCGTTTGTCAGGAAATGTCCGCCGATAAACGATACGATCACATAAATCAGATATGTCAGAAGCACTCCTGCATTGCAGACAATCCAGTTGACAAGATAAATGGATGCACGGGAATGTCCAAGCGAGATTTTATTTCGCATCGTTTTATCACTATACTCAGAACCAATATGTAGACATACAAATACCGCAATTAAAACCGGAAGATAAAATGTACCTGCAAACAGGATTCCGTCAGGCGGTTCCGGTTTGGGATTATTGTGGCGAATATCAGCCTGCCTGATCAAATACATGGAGAGATACGGAATGCAGCCGAACAAAAATGTCCCGATCCAATAATAACGGTGCCGGAACATTCTATGTAATTCAGCGAACAGTAAGTTACTCATGCTTGTTACCTCCTACCAGAGAAATGTAAAAGCTTTCCAAGCTCTCGTCATGTTCTTCAACGGACAGTATTTCGCAGCCTTTTTTCGCCAGTGCAAAAGAAAGCTGTGTAATATTGGGCTTTGCAAAAATATCAGCAGCCTGATCGTCTATGATCTTATAGTCAATACCGTTCTCATCCAGTATATTTGCAAGAGCTTGTGTACTTGTAACACTGATCCGAATGCACTTTCGGCAGACAGTTTCGAGTTCCTTTGCACTCATCTCCCTGACAATGCGTCCGCTGTCGATAAAGCCATAATGCGTGGCAAGTCTTGACAGCTCATCAAGTATGTGTGAGGAAATCAATACCGTAATTTTCTGTTCGCGGTTGAGTTTCAAAATCAGTTCGCGGATTTCAATGATTCCCTGCGGATCGAGTCCATTGATAGGTTCATCCAGCACAAGAAAATCAGGATTCCCGCAAAGTGCAACAGCAATACCAAGACGCTGACGCATACCAAGAGAAAAATTCTTTGCGCGTTTTCTCCCGGTTTTTTCCAGTCCGACAAGATTCAGAAGATTAGGAATCCCGTCAAAACTGGGCAGTCCAAGAATTCGGTATTGCTGCTTCAGGTTTTCCACTGCCGACATTTCAGAATAGATTGACGGCGTTTCCACGACTGCCCCCATCCTGCGCCTAACATCTGAAATTGCTTTGTCTGTGTGTTTTGTTCCATAGAGTTCAAATTTTCCGCTTGTAGGATGCTGCAATCCACAGATCAGTCGAATCAGCGTAGTCTTTCCTGCTCCATTTTTTCCGACAAATCCGTAAATTGAGCCTTTCGGCACATTCATAGTCAGACCGTTTAGCGCTTTGAATCCTCTGTAATACTTGCATAGATTATCAGTTTTCAGAACATACTCCATTGGTGTATCACCTTTCCTTTCTGAAAACAGTATAGCATAAAACAGTTAAGAAAGCGGTTAAGAAAAGCGTTAAGATACAGTTAAGATTTTTCGGCAAGCATGAATCCGATGCCCCAGACAGCAGAAATATAGTCCTTGCCCGTGACCGCTTTCAGCTTTCTACGCAGATTGTGAACATGGATTTTCAGCGAATCCTCGGTACAGTCCGGCGTATCGGCGCCGATCATTTCGAGAATCGTCAGCTTTGCTATAACCTGTTCCGGATTCTGCATCAGCAGCTTCAAAATCGCATATTCGGTGCGCGTCAGTTTCACATCTGTATGATTCACTTTTACTGTACGCGTATCGTTGAAAAGCGTGATTTCATGATAGCGGAGTACATCCTTTTCCTTAGCATCACCGTTTTTTCGTAACTGTACGGCGATTCGTGCAAGCAGCTCTTGCATCTCAAACGGCTTTGTCATATAGTCCGCCGCTCCGCCGAGCAACAGCCCGACTTTGTCTGTTACATCGGCTTTTGCGCTAACCACGATTACGGGAATATCCTTGATTTTCGGCAGCAATTCTTCACCGGTCAGACCGGGCAGCATCAAATCGAGCAGAATCAGATCCGGCTTGCTTTGAGACAGCAGCGCCAACGCTTCGGTTCCTGAAAATGCTGCGGATACGGCATATCCCTCAGCAGTCAGGCTCTCTGTAAGCATTTCGCTGATATGTCGGTCATCGTCTATTATTAGAATTTGAATCATATGGGTGCTCCTTTTTCATATGTAATTATTATTGTAGCGTAGAGATGCGTGTTTGTCAAGACTAGGATGATTCATCATCTGCCGTCCTCATCTCCTCCGCCATGAGCCTCACCGCATCCTCAACCGAATCCACCCTGACCTCGCCCGATTTGATCCGATCAAGCACAGCCAGCATCCCCTCAGCCATATCCTTCATCGGCGCAGACCGCTTTGCTGCACTTTCTGCAAATTCCGCAGCATACTCCTTATACACATCCCTGAGTATCTGATTAAACCGCTCCGTGATCCGATACCGCAGAAACTCATCCTCGTTCACAACGGTCTCGTCCATAAACCGCATCGCATCTGCATATCCTTCCGGTTTTGAGGAAGCGTCAGCGAACATACCCTCAATACCTCTCTCGGCAATGCGAGTCATATCATTTACCGCCTCGATGTTCGGTGACGCAATTTGCCTGACATAAACATCAATCGCATTGATCAGGTGCGTGAAATCCGGATGCTCGATCAGCCTGCTCACAAGTTCGGGGCTCTGTTTTTTCGAGAGCAGCACAGCGATTGCTTTATCCGAAAGTCCCAGCTCGTTCAGTTCAACATTTCTTGTAATGCGGCTTTCCGTGAATCCGAGAAGATAATCTGTCGGCACGTTGTAGAACCTCGCCAGCGCAATGATTCTGCTGTAGCCCGT
>CAMHUJ010000415.1 GCA_946188175.1 uncultured Ruminococcus sp. | reverse complement strand
ACCGTCAGCAGAAGCCCGTAGCCGAGCGCAAGGCTCAGCAGAATCAGCATCAGAATCCGGATGCAGCTTAACAGAATATTGCCATGTCTGGATTTCGTCAAACGGCTGACCTCCATTCTTTTTGATTCGTATATGGCTATTATAACATATTTTGCAAATTATTTCAATGCGTGAATTGCGAAAATGAATTGCGGATTTCTGCAAATACTGATTCCGGCTGATGCATATTATTGGATACAGGTGATGAATATGAAAAAGCGAATGATTGCTGCCGCAGCTTCGGCGATGCTGCTTTGCGCCTGCGGCGAAAAGAACGAATCTGCGAAGGATATGCAGTATATTAAGACTGCTGTCCTGTATGATACGCTGACGGATATGTACGACAATCCGGATCAGTATCTCGGGAAGAACTATCACATTGTCGGCACACTGTTTCTGTCAAAGGATGACGACGGAACGGAAATCTATTCGGTTTATGCGCCGCAGCCGAACAGCGATCACGGCATCGGTCTGGAGCTGGACTGGCCGGATTTCAGCAGCGTCAAGGAGCATGATAAGATTATGGTCGAAGGCAGGCTCGAGCGCGAATCCGGAACGTATCACGGTGAAGCGACGGAGTATCTGGTGCTGCGCGTTACAACGCTCGAAAAACGGGACTGACCTCCGGTTGACAAATCCGGCATTTTCTGGTATCATATATACAGTACAGTCCGCGAACGGATTGTTTCAAATCGCAACAGAAAAGAGGAATACCTATGGCATTTCAGCCCTATCAGACATCTATGCTGGCGCTCGGCAAGGCGCCGTCTGTGATCCGTGAGACATTTGAATACGGTCTTGCGCGTGCAAAAGAGATCGGCAAGGAAAATGTTTTTGATTTCAGTCTCGGCAATCCGAGCGTTCCGGCACCGGAATCCGTGCATGATACGATGCGCAGACTCATGGATACGACCGATTCCGTTCAGCTTCACGGCTATACCTCCGCGATCGGTGCAGAGCCGGTTCGCACAACTATCGCAGCGGACATCAATCAGCGCTTCAACGCAGGCATTTCTGCGCAGGATATCTATATGACCTGCGGTGCGGCTGCATCTTTGACCGTCACACTGCACGCCATTCTCTGCCCTGGCGATACCTGCATGACATTTGCGCCGTTCTTTCCTGAGTACCGCGTATTTGTGGAAGCTGCGGCAGCAAAGCTGGTTGCAGTTCCGGCAGACCTCGAGAACTTTCAGATGAATCTGAAAGCATTTGCAGAGCTTGTTTCGCCGGAGACCAAGGCCGTGATCATCAATACGCCGAATAATCCGACCGGCGTTGTTTATACCGAGGAGAATCTTAAGGCATTCTGCGATCTGCTGCGTGCCAAGGAGAAGGAATACGGTCACCCGATCTATCTGCTGGCGGACGAGCCCTACCGTGAACTTGTTTACGATGATACGACCGTCGTGCCGTATCTGCCGAATCTCTATGACAATGCATTTGTCTGCTATTCCTACAGCAAGTCGCTGTCGCTGCCGGGCGAGCGTATCGGCTATATTGTCGTATCTCCGAAAATGGCAGATAACCGCAATGTCTATGCTGCGGTCTGCGGCTCGGGCAGAGCACTCGGCTTTGTCTGCGCGCCGAGCATGGCACAGCGTGTTGTCGCGGATAATCTCGGCAGGACCGGCGATCTTTCGATCTACCGGAAGAACCGCGATCTGCTCTATAAATCGCTGACGGATTACGGCTATCGCTGCATTTATCCGGACGGTGCTTTCTATCTGTGGGTTCAGGCGCTTGAGCCGGATGCAAATGCATTCTGCAAGAAGGCGCGCGATTATGAGCTGCTGCTGGTACCGTCCGATTCGTTCGGATGCGAGGGCTTTGTCCGTATCGCATACTGCGTCACGACCGAAATGATCGAGCGCAGCCTGCCTGCATTCAAGAAGCTCGCCGAAAGCTACGGCAAATAAAAGATAGATATGAAAAACCGTGAAATCAAAGCAGAAGCTGAGATTTCACGGCTTTCTTTTTTAGATGATACCGAGCTGCTGCAAGAAGCGGACACCGCAGACAGCGAGCAGTGCAAGACAGCCGAGATTGCAGCAGGCTGTCACAAATCGCTTGCCCTTCGGAATCGGTGCAATCGCGGGATCAATTTTCAGATCCTTGCGGTGCAGGATGAAGATCACAAGACCGGCGATTGCAAACGCATAGGTTCCGGCTGTGACGGTCAGCAGCCATTTCAGCTTAGGCAGCAGCGCCATGATCTTTGCAACATCCATTGAGGTCAGGCTGCTGATGATCTCGTCGAAATCCTGATTGCGAAGCGTGAGATAGGGCATTGCAGTACCCCAGAAATTGACCGACATATGCAGTCCGATCGTATACTGAATCTTGCCTGTCTTGATATAGATAAAGGCAAACAGCATGCCGAGGAAGGATGCATAGAACACCTGCGTGAAGTTGCCGTGAAAGAGCCCGAACATGATGCCGGAGATCAGGATTGCAACGCCGTTGCCGTATTTCCGGATGCGGTCGATGAGCACCTTGCGGAAGAGCATCTCCTCAACGAACGGTGCACAGATCACCGCGAGGAACAGGAACAGCAACGCATTGTCACCGAAAATGCCGTCTGTCAGCATGGTCGATGAGGTGTTTTTTTTCATCAGCAGCGAGAGAACCAGATTGACAAACATGCCGATGAAGTTGCCCGTGATGCCGACAAATTCAGAGACCAGAAACGCTTTGAATAACTGGAAGAAGGTCATCTTGTGCTTCTCGGGTTTTGCCGTTTCGAGCGGCTTCGAGATCAGCAGATACAGCGGAAATGCGATCAGATACATCGGGATATAGTGTGCGAGATATTCGACCTTTTCCGAATAGTTTTCCGGAAGGAAGTGGACGACGATAATCGCAATCACAAAGTAAATCACATAGAAAATCGCAAGATTGAGCTGCGAACGCGAATAGGCTTTGCGGGCAGGTTTGATATTGTCAGAGACCGGTGTTTCCGGTACCGGATGTTCCGAAGCAGGGGGTTCCGGCGCGGGGGTTTCGGA